>JAAHGE010000089.1 GCA_010672635.1 Desertifilum sp. SIO1I2
TGCGCCAACTTCTGCACGAAGTTGGCGCAGCGATAAAGGTTTTTTGGGTTTTTCGAGTTCAGGCGCTAAGGAGACGGGATGATGGTTATTGGTAGAATAGGTTGGGGTAAGAACTTCAGGGTTCCGCAACCATAAATCGCGCTGCGGAAAGGGGATGCTAATGCCTTGCTGCCTGAGTTGATACTCAATAATAAAATTAATGGAACTGCGAATAATTGGGGAAAGGTCGATGCGGTTGACCCAAACCCAGAGTTCAAAATTTAACGCGTTATCGCCAAAACCTTTAAAGATGACTCGCGGTGCTGGATCGTGCAATACTGAAGCATCCGCATAGGCACAGTTTAATAGGGTTTCTGTGACTAAAACGGGGTCGGTTCCATAGGCGACGCCAACGGGAATGTGAACGCGGGCGGTAAAGGTATCATAACTCCAGTTGAGGACTTGATTTTCGACCAGTTGGCTATTGGGAACGACAACATCTCCGCCTTCGCGAGTGCGAATTACGGTGGCGCGTAAGGAAATTTCTTTGATATAGCCAGAAAGTCCGGCAAATTCTACAAAGTCTCCGACTTTTAGCTTGCGTTCTAGAAGCAGAGTGAGTCCGCTAGTAAAGTTCTTGGTGAGCGATTGTAACCCCAAACCAATCCCTACGCCAAGACCGCCTGCGAGAACGGCGAGGGAGGCGAGGTTGAAGCCTCTAGTTTGCAGCAGTACGAGGACGCTGAGGGTTCCTATACCATAACTGATGATGGTGGCGATCGCTTCTCGGTTGCCCTCATCGATTTTGAATTTGGAGAGAATGCGATATTTGAGAAATCCTTTGAGATTTCGACAAATAAATAAAATTAGAAATAAAGCCAATAAAATCTGAAAAATTAGATTCAGAGTGATTGAGGTTTCTCCAAGGGCGAGAATTTCAGCGTTAAATAGGTTCGCAGTTCTCTGAACAACAGTCTCAATCAGATTATTCATGGGTTGAGAGACTCAACTTCCTAGTGAGAGAGGATGGGTATTTTAAGTGCGGGCGAGTCATACAACAAAGTGCCAAATTCTGTAGTTTGCACGCCAAGCAGCAGTAACAGTCAGGCTCTTGTTAGCCGTTCAGATTGATGGCGACAGCTATAATATTTAGAGGAAGTCTTGAGAAAAATCAAAAATTTGTCCTCGTTGAACAAAGCCCTGAAATCCATCTTCTATCGCATTCGGTAAAACTCCGGGCTGATAGTGGTATAACCACATTTTGCGTTTAATTTCGGCTGGAAGCTGGCAAAGATCTTGATAGTGGGCGTGAACTTTACTGGGATGTTTGGCTGTTTCTGTATCCTGAAAAATGAGATCGGCTTGTTCGTACAAATCCCAAACGCATTCTAGAGCAAACTGAATATCGGAAGTAAAGAAGATTTTGGTTTGACCAATTTTAAAGAATAATCCATAACTAGGAACGGTAAATTGACCGTTATGGATATGCTTGACTCGGACTAGCTTAAATTCAATATCCGACCACTGAAAAGATTGTTTAAGCGGAACCGGACAAACCTGAAAAAAGGTGGTTAACTGAGTAATAGAGCCTTCAATTGAAGCCATTCCACCTGCTAAGGTTTTTTCCCACAAATCCCCTGCTAGATCCTCGCTAATATAAAGATTGGGAGAAGAACAATTGGGGTCGAATTTTGTGGCAAAACCAATGTATTCTAAACCGCCTGAGTGATCTGAATGAAGATGACTAATATAGATATCGGTGATATCTCGATGGGAAAACCCGGCTGCGTGCAGGGATAAACGAATATCGGTGCCACAATCGATCAGTAGTTTTTGATTTTGCGAGTTAATTAACAAAAGATTAGATTGAAAGTTATCAGCACCCACTGTAAAGGCTGAACCTGAACCTAAAAAGATTAATTGCGTCATGGGGCTAGATGAATAGAGACTTCAATCGCAGGATGACTCCGATGGAGGGGACTGAAGAGATTTATAAAGCTGTTCGAGTTGCTTTTCAATCTCTGGAGGTTTTGCGGTAAAGCGAATATAAAAACTGCTCGAAGGTGCGGATTTTTCCAAGACTTTCGCGTAAATATCTTCGCCTTTGCTGTCCTCCTCGCCTAAGTTCAGCTTAATATTTGTCAGCATTAAAGGTAAGGATTCCAGACCCGCATGGCTCGAACGAATTAATGCGCCTTTATCAGAAAGCTCGACTAAGCGACCGTTAAAAACATTTTCGCCAACGTGCTTCCCTTCTAAGATCGTGTATTGTAGCGGAATTTCTGAGCGAAGGGAAATAAAAATTTCTTCTTCTTTTGGGAGAAAAAGATTGTACTCGCCGCCAATTCCCCCGACTTCATAAATCAGGATGGGTTGTTTCACCCCTTTGGGTTGAACCTGCTTGTAGCCATCAATGCGGATGCTCGAACCTACCTCTTGCAGGGTAGACTCAGAAATCAAAATTTGACCGCCCGTTGTATAGGATTCAATCCGATAGGTCAAATTGACGTTATTGCCAACAACGCCATATTTCGTTCGCTTTTCCGAACCAATATTGCCAACCACAACTTCCCCGGTATGAATGCCAATACCCATCGCTAGGGGAGGTAGATCCCACTCGGCCATTTTCTGATTCACAGAGATCATTGCTAACTGCATGGCAACTCCACAGGCAACCGCCCGAACGGCGTCGTCTGTGCCTTGAGTAGGCGCGCCAAACAGCACTAAGATGCCATCTCCCATAAATTCATCAATGGTTCCCTGGTGTGCGGTAATCACATCGGCCATATATTCCAGGTAAAAATTGAGAATTTTGACCACTTCTTCAGGAGGAAGCCGTTCGGAAAGGCTGGTAAACCCGCGTAAATCCGAGGTGAGAATCGTGAGTTTTTGCCGCTGTCCGCCTAATTTAAGACCTTCAGGACTTTCGAGTAAATTGGCGACAACAGAATCGCTGAGATAGCGGCCAAAGGTTTTGCGGATATCGCCGGCGGTACGGGCAATATAGGCGGTAATGGCGATCGCACTTCCGGCTAAAGCCAGCGCTGGGGGAATCACAGGAATCCACCAACTCGCCAGAAAAGCCGCAAACGTACTCCCAAACAGGATAACCCCGGCCAATAATGCGATCGCGGTTCGTCGTAGCGAGATTGCCTTAACCCCGCCAGCATATCGCCAAGTCCAGATGAGGGTTGCGCCCACCCCAGACCAAAATAGCACCCACAACTCTTCATAAAGATTCGGCCAGGTGCGGATCGGCGATCGCCCTTCTAAGGCAGCGCTCATAAACTGACTGACAAAATTAGCATGAACTTCGACGCCGGCCATCCGTTCGGAAGGCGTGCGCGTATAGGGCGTAAAGAACAGATCCTGAAAACTTTCGCCCACCGCGCCAATCAAGATAATTCGGTCGCGTCCCCAGTCGGGTGGAATGCGATCGTTTAACACATCCCGCATCGAGACGGTCTCAAAATGCAGGTTGGGGCCGCGATAATTCAGAATCACCTGATACCCTCCGGCGTCTGTTCGCACGTAAGGGCCGTCATTGGTGTTGAAGGGCAAAAACGTCGTTTTTCCGAGTTTCCAGTAGCTTTCCCCCTCAACAGGCTGCGGTGCAATCCCTTCTTGAGCGAGATAGAGCAAGGCGAGGTAAAAGCTAAAACTAGGAATTATGTTACCCTCAGCGTCTTCGAGGGTTAATAACCCGCGCCGTACTGTTTTGTCTTCATCAAAGATGAGATCGTTAGAACCCACCTGTTCCAAACCTGGGGGGCCGGGAATCGTTTCGCGATCGCGATCGCCCACGACCTTACGAATCCCAACCAGATTGGGCGTATTGGCAAACACTTGCACCAACTCCGCATGGCCGGGTTCTACCGCCTGATCGCGATAAACATCTAAACCAATGGCTCTCGGCTGCTGGGCTTTGAGCTTTTCAATCAGTTGCGCGTAAACGGCATCGGGAATAATCGCTTGTCCCTGGGCCCGCAGATCTTCCTCATCAATCCCCACGATCGCGATCCGTTCGTCGCGGGGTTGTTGGGGTCTCAGGCGGACATAAAGGTCATACGCCGCCCATTCCCAGGACTGCAATAGACCCGTTAGTCGCAAGCTCAAAACCAATCCTGCGATCGCGGGAGTGGCAAGCCAGACTCCCCGCCAATCCCACAATAATCGCCTGAGTTGTTTGCTCATGAATTCTGAATCACTCGATACCCCTACATCTTCAAGCGATCGATTGCGCCATCGGTACAAACCTCTCTTTTAGCGAGGATTTACCGGAGACGGGCGGCATTCCAGCAACGGCTCAGAGGCGATCGCCCCCAGTCCCACCGATTTCAGCAATTCTTCCCACTCCCGACGCTCGGTTAGAGGCAAGCCAGCCAGGGTTTCTAGGGTTTCGTGCCAAATGCGCTCGCTGGCATAAACCTTCGCCCGATTGAGGCCAGTTGTCGCTTCAACCTTCGCCTTCGCCTCTGCTGAGAGTTCTTGACGTTGCAACCAGCCTTGCACAAACTCATCGCTAGTGCGATCGCTCGGATCGCAAAGCACCGAAAACTGCCACAAATAATCGAGGCCCACCTCTAAATTCACGCTTTCCGGCAGCCGAATTTGCATCACCCCCGGTGCAGTGGGTAACGCCAATTTCACCTCATAAACTTCTTGGCCCCGACGGTTCACTAACAAAAACTCTGCTTCCGTCGCTGCCATTTGCGGTACATAGACAAAAATTGTCGGATTACCCTTGCTTGTCATCCCGATCTTTTCTGGGGGAATCAGGGGAGTCAACCCCGTCCCTTCTCCCACGCGACAGGAAACTTCTTCACCGCGCACGCCTCCCCCGGCTGTACTTCTGGGCGCGCCTCGGTTTGGTGGCGGGGGAAACTCTAAACTAATCCGCGAGTCTAAACGCGGCGAACTCAATAACTGAGGCGATACTGCTGCAAATCCCATCCACCCCGGAAACAAAAGGCTAATGGGCAAACTCAACAACAGCCAAGATTGGGGAAATCTCATAGAGAGTTGCTTTCCTTACAAGCAAATTTTAGATTGCGTTTATGCTAGCCGAGTCGTTTAGGGAATTTGAGCCAGGGATAATCCTCAAAGAATCAAAGCCGAGAGCCAAAGTTCCCTAGCTTAGGGTTGCCATTCTCCCTGAAGCGTAAATCCAGCCCAGTAGTACGGAGCATTCCACTGTTGTTGCTCCCACATGGCAATTTGTGCTTGTCGCAGAGCCGCCGCAGGCGTTAACCCCGATTGCAACATTCGCTGATAGAAATCAACCATCAGCGAAGCTGTTGCTTCATCATCGACGCTCCACAAACTCACCACGATTCGCGCTGCTCCAGCATACATAAAACCACGGGTTAAACCGACTAGACCTTCGCCGCGAATTTCTTGCCCTAAGCCCGTTTCGCAAGCACTCAACACAATTAATTCTGCCGGAAGATTTAAGTTAAAGATTTCCGGTAAGCGCAAAAAGCCATCGGCGGGCTGTCCGCCTTCATCTACCAGCGAGAGAATGAGTCCGGATTGCTCTGGGTTCTGACTATCGAGAATTCCGTGAGTGGCAAAGTGAACGATTCGGTATTCTCCTAACTGGGGACTGGTGGCTGCATCGCGGCTGGCTGCAAAACCAAAGGCGCGTCGGCTTTGCGATTTGGGGACGAGGGCTAAGATTTTTTCAGCTTCTTGACGGGTAAAGGGCAAGCGCTTCCAGGCTTGTTGAGATTGCTCTGTTGGGAGAGGTTCGAGATTTTTGTCTCTGGCGTGGTGGGTTGAGAGGTTCACCCGCTCGTCATTTAAGCCAAATACTGGATCGGCTAATACCGCTAGGGCTTTGGTGGCGGGCGTTCGTCCGGCGAGTTCTCCTCGCAACACCCCCAGGGTTGAAGCAGAAGGCAGGCTCACCAGTTCGTGATTGACAATTAGGGGAATGGTGTCTTTGTCATTGTCGCCAGTTCCAGGGGTTGCTAGGGCTGCAAAGGGGATGTATTGTAAGGCCCCGTCGCTCACCACGAGCAAGCGTTTGTCCGCTAGTTTGTGGGCAATGGGTGCTAGGAGTAAGTCGCTGAGGGCTTTTGCGACTTGTTGGGTGCGATAGCGGCGAATTCTTAAGCTGGGAATGGTTAATAAGTTGCGAAACTCCAGGGCCACTTGTTCGATTTCGGCGCGGGGGGGGAGTTCGTAGCTGCTGATTTCTGTAGGCGTCACCACCCACAAATAGCTGCGCTCTTGACCGAGGGAGTATTCTAGCAAAACGGTTTCGGAGTCGAGGACTTGTTGCTGAATTTCTGCCAGGGTGAGGGGTTGCGGTTGTGTCAGGGCAGCGTAGCGGGGGCTGATTTGGCGGATGTTGGCTTGCAGGGTGGCGTATTGGGTTTCGAGTTGTTGAATTTTTTGGTTGATTTGGGCGGCTTGTTCGGAGTTCTGCTGGCTGCTGAGGAGTTGAATGCGGGTTTCTTCTAATGCGCCGAGCTGTTGCTGGAGTTGTTGCTGTTGCGCTAGGAGTTGGGGATCGATTCCCGATCGAATTTCGGTGTTGGCTTCGGTGAGGATTTCTAGGAGCGATCGCGCTCTGGCTCGTTCGCTGGCTTGCAGGGCTTTGGCATCATATCCGAGATCGGGGTTCTGTTGGTGCAGTTGCATCAACAGGTCGATGTAAAACTCGTAATAGTCTTGTTTGGACGCAAAGAAAGAGGTGCGGAGTTCTTGGCTGCTGACTTTGGTTCGCAGGTCTTCAATAATGGTTAAGGCGGATTCAATTTGCGCTCTGGCTTGCTCAAATTCTCCCTGCTGGCGCTGGACTTGGGCGATTCTAAATAGGGTTAAGGCTTCTTTGGCGCGATCGCCAACTGCTCGTCTTAAGGGCAGGGCCCGATTATAATAGGCGATCGCTCTAACCAGATCGCCAGAGTTGGCATAAACGTAACCCAGATTATTTAATGTACTGGCTTCTCCCCCAATATCGCTGGCTTGTTGCCACAGGGTCAAGGCTTGGTTATAGGTGGTTAGGGCTTGTTGAAATTCGGCTGAGTTGGCATAGACATAACCAATATTATTTAAGGTACTGGCTTCGCCGCGAGCATCCCCCACTTCTCGCCACAAGGCTAAGGCTTGTTGGTAAGACTCTAGGGCTTTTTGGTAATCTCCCAAGGCATCGTAAAATAAGCCGATATTATTGAGGGTACGGGCCACTCCGGCAATGTCTTCGATGGCTTGATATAAGGGGAGAGCTTGGTTATAAGATTCTAAGGCTTGGTTGAAGTCGCCTAAGCTGTCATAGAGAACGCCAATATTATTTAAGCTGGTGGCTTCTCCTTGGCGGTCTTCCACTTCGCGCCATAGGGGTAAGGCTTGCTTGTAGACATCGAGCGCCCTTTGATACTCTCCCAAGGCACTGTAAACTACGCCCATGTTATTGAGGGTATAGGCTTCGCCGCCGCGATCTTCAGCCTCTTGGTAAAGGGGGAGGGCTTCTTCATAGGCCACTAAGGCCTGTTGGCGATTGCCAAGGGCATTGTAGAGTAAACCCATCTGATTGAGCGTGTCTGCCACCCCGATGCGATCGCCTGCATTGCGATATAGGGGTAAGGCTTGTTCGTAAGCTTTGAGGGCCGGTTGCAGTTCGCCCAAACTATTGTAGATTAAGCCCAAACCCGAAAGACTTAAAGCCGCTTGTCCGGCATTTCCGACAGCGTTATAGAGTTTAAACGCAGTTTCTAAAGAGGGAATGGCGTCTCGCAATTCGCCTTGCTGTAATTGCTCAATTCCCCGCTCAAAAGCCCGATCCGCTTCGCTGACATCTGGGGTTTGGGCAAGCCGTAGAGTTTGGGAAATGCGCGGAAAAACTGTTTCAGTCTCAGCCGCCCTCGCCTGTGGAAGTGACAAAATCAGACCCAGCAATAGCGTAGCGTTGAATAAGAGTCGGCGTCTATCGTTGAACTTCATAAAATCTGGCGGGTGAACAAGGACAGCTCGATCGAACATCCATCTTGGCAAAAGCGAGCAAGTTTTAGCTTCAAGCTGAATTGCAGTTTTCTGAGTTTGTCAGACCTCTGAAAACCGACAAAAGTGCCTCAAAATCGCAGCAAACCGATTGAGAAGTGATATGATCGATGTCCTGATTTGCCAAATATCAGCCCGAAAATAAGTGGTGTTTTGGCTTTAGCAGGACACCAGAGCAAACATGACTAAATTTCCGTCTTATCCGTCAGCTTGCCAACTGGCTCAATTGAGTTTATCTGTAGCGGCACTGACTGCACCCTGTATGGTAACTCCCGCCTCAGTAATGGCAAGCCCTTTTGAGCAAATGCCGATCGCCCAGGCACAAGTTGAAGATAGCGTTACTGTAGCGCATCAGTGGATGCAGTCAATGGCCTTGCCAGAACGCTTTGGCCCTGAACCTCCTGCTAGCAGCCAAAATATTGAACTCGCACAGGTTCCCATCGCTCGCGGTTTAACGGTTGAAGAACTTCGGGGAACCGTCACCATTAATGGTCGAGTCGCTCAAGTGGGCGATCGCCTCAGCGCGATCGGCGATACGATTACCACAGGCCCCGGTTCCACCGCCCGATTGCGCTTTGATAGCAATATTGGGGTCGCAGAACTGGCTGAAAATACCACGGTGCGCGTTGAAGTCCTCACGGGAGGAACCGCACCCATTAGCGAATTATTTGTTACAGAAGGTCGAGTTCGCCTGTCTATTTCCCGCTTTGTCTCTCAAGGTTTCCTCCGCAGTGCTGGCGAGGAGAATCAATCGTGGGAAATTGCTAGTCTCGATCCGCAAATCGCTTTTGCTGATGAATTAGCCCAAGCTTCGCAACAAACCGCCTCAGCAACAACTTCCCCCTTACGCGTTCGCACTCCTGCTGGGGTTGCTGGCGTGCGCGGTACGTCCTTTGGCGTGAATGTGGGGCCGACTGGCAAGACTGGCGTGAGTACCCTTGATGGGGCAGTGGGGGCCAATGCAGAGGATTTTGAAGTCTTGGTCAATCCGGGTTTTTCTTCTACAATTAGTCCCGGTCAGCCTCCCACGGAAGCCATTGAAACGCCGCGCTTGTCAACGTTGCGCGTTATTAATGCAACTCGCGTGGGGGTCAATAGCGTCCGCCTATCGGGTCAAGTCGATCCAATGGATACGGTGTTTGTGAATAATCGTCCCGTTCCTACGAATCCTGATGGTTCTTTTAATAGTTATGTTGAACCTGTGGGAGGTCGTCTCAGGGTGGTAGTTCGAGGGCCGGCGGTTCGCGAACGTCACTACACGATTATTACTCGTTAGGCGATCGCGTATAAAATTCGGCGCAATTCCTCTGAGTCAGGGGGAATTTAAAGCAATCGGACTTCACAATTTCCAAATTTGATTAGATCCTTTATTGCGGTTCTAAAGGTTCTGCTTGACCGGCATTGACTAAGGCTTGATACAGCATCGCCGCCACTTCAGCGCGAGTTGCCTCTTGTTGAGGGTTAAAGCGGTTGGGTTCGGGATGATTGACCAGAATACCGGCTTGAGTGGCAGCCGCGATCGCCGGTCTTGCATATTCGGGAATTTCTCCGGCGTCCTCAAACTGTCCTAGGGTTTCTTGAGGGTTTTGGGGAGGCTGCAATTGCAAGCCACTGGCTAAGGCTAAACCGACTTGCAAGCGGGTAATGGGGAGATCCGGCCTAAAGGTGCGATCGGGATAACCTCTGAGAAATCCAGTTTGGGTACTGCTGCGGATGGAATCTAGCGCCCAATAGTCTTCTGCAATGTCGGTGTAAGCTTCTGGAGTGGGGGCGTCATCGGGGACAAAACTCTTTTGCAGCATAGTTGCAAATTCGGCGCGGGTTACGGGTCGATCGGGGCGATAGGTGCGATCGCGATAGCCCACAATAATATCCCGTTGCGATAGGGCGGCAATGAAGGGAACGGCCCAATAGCCTTCGGGAATATCGGTAAAGATTTGAGAAATAGGGGTGGGACTCGGAGAAACCTCTGGAGAGGGAGTCGTCTCAACGGGTGCAACCACGGCCGGACGCGGAGACTCAGGGGTTGTTGGTACTCCCAAAGGAATAGGCAGCACCCCAGGCGTTGGAGAGGCGGGCGCTGGCGTTCTGGGAACTACGGCGGCGCGAGGGTCAGCAGTGGGCGTGGGACGGGCTGCGGGCCTTTGGGGCGAAACAGCGGGCGTGCGGGGGTCTTGAAGCTCAGGCGCGAGGGGTTGCGGGGTTGCTTGCGGAGAATCTGCCGGTAAGGCTCCGAGTAAAGGTCGATCGAGAAAGCTACCGGAGCGATCGCCCTGGAGTAAAGCCCAGCCTAAAATCGTGCCAATGGTCGCAAACGCAATTAAAACGCCTATCCAATCGTCAAATCCAAGGGGATTTCTGTTAGAAGGGTCAGAATTGGGTTCTGGTAAGTTGCTCATCAGTCTCCCTTGTCCGCTAACAGATTCATTGCACCCATTTTTGGGTAGTGCTATGCGAATCATGCTACAACTTGGCATTTTGGGCAAGACCACCCCTAAAATCATAGGGGGTTTTAGGAGACTGTAAAGCGAACTCAAGGTAGAGATCTAACGGGCGGATAAGGGGTTGCTAACGGCTTCGTCTGGTGTAGCGGGGGCGAAGTGTTTGGCAACCATTGTGGGAACTTCTTGGGGTCTGATGCGGCTATAACGGGCTTTGTCGGGCATGACGACGACGTTAGGGCCGGCTTTGCAATTCTTTAAACATCCTGTTTTTTTGACTTGGATGCGATCGTCTAAACCCTGTTGGGCTAAAACTGACTCGATGGCTTGAGTTACCTGATGCGCCCCTTTTTTGCAGCAATCTGATTTTTGACAAACCAAAATGCAGGCTTTGCTGGGGGTAGCAGGTGCAACTGGGGTGGCGGGTGCCGCTAAACGGCTGGGGGCTGTGGTTTTCACCAATTTTGCTTTCAGTTGGGTTTCCCCGGTTTTAGGCTTAAATTTTTTCTGCCCTAAAACTTGAATCCAGTCTCCGGCAACTAGGCTGGTTGAAAGCTGGTGACGTAAATCGCTTTTGAGTTTAATGGTCAGTTCGCCTTCTGAAGTCACTAGGCGCAAGGCTCGCGGTTCGCCATTGTCTTTCAGTTCAAATCCTGCTAACCGTCCTTCGAGGAGGAAATACGATCCAAAGGTATGGGTGAATTGACTCATGGCTAATGGGTTCTCTTGCTTGCAATGAACTTCAGGGAAAAAAGGCTAGTACGGGGATTCGCTCTTCTTTCTAGTAAAGAGCGATCGCTCCTAGTTGAGAATTATATGCAATATTTTGGCAAAATGCATCTATCGATTTTCGCACTGCGATCGCCATCCTCTGAGAGTTGAAATCTTTCTAGGCTTGAGATAACGGCAGTTTCGCTCGTTCCAGAGGAATAGGCGCGATCGCCATGTGAGACTGGGCTGACAATTTGCAATAGATTGCAATAATTTTCGCCTGTTGCCAATCAATAGCCATCCGTTTTTGCTCAAAACAAGCAAGGGCAACCCTTGCGGAGTTGCCCCTAATTGAGATCTTTCTTTCAACCGAACCTTAAGCGGGTACTTCTGGTTCCGGTGGCGTAGACTGATAGCCAAAAAAGTCAATCCGATAATCCGTAATCTTTACCCCAGTCTGTTCTTCAATTTGCTGGAGCAGATCTGCCGGTAATTCAATATGCACGTCTAGAATTTGATGGGTATCTAGACAATTCACATGGGAGTGCGAATCGCTAATATTGCCATAAAGACGACCGTCAGAACGCTCAACGCACTCAATAATCCCTTGACTGGAAAGCGCTTCTAAGTTTTGATAGACCGAAGTATGACCGATCGCTTTCCCTTCCTGGTTCAGACGGTCGTAAATTTCGCGCGCAGACAGGTGTTGTTGCTGCTGCCAGAGCAGTTCTAAAATAAACCGACGCTGCCGACTCAGACGCATACCCAAAATCTGACAGCGGTTTAGCGCATCTTCTAAAGAGCGAATGGGTTTTGTAGAGGTTTGATTATACATAGCTAGCAATTTTTAACAAACTAAACTTGAGCGACCCAAAAGTAAATTCCTTTAAA
>JAAHGE010000890.1 GCA_010672635.1 Desertifilum sp. SIO1I2
GATTAAGTCGTTTCCGGTAATGAGGGGAGAAGGATGTGCTACTCGGTCGTTAGGATCTAAGTAACGTTGAATATCGGGTGAGATTTGTTGTCGGGGTACGCCTTGGGCTAAGGTGAAAAGAACGACTACCGCAAATAAGTCACCGACGCTTTGAAAAAAGAAGTATTGTTCGCGAATTGACCGATTTTGGGTTTGCAGTTGGGGAGAATATTTGAGGGCGGTTGTGACAGCGCGAATTTCAGCGTTGCTGTATTTCATTTGTGCCATAAATTCCTCAACGGAAGCATTTTCGACCGTTGAGTTGAGGCGAGTATATTTTAAACCCGGATGGGGATGGGGATTGAGGAGAACAGCGAGTTTGGTAATTGCAGTTAATGTCCGTTTCGATCCAGAGGCTAAACCAGGCACTGAATGCTGTAATTCTTGGGCTAATGGGGGCGCGGTTTCTGCTAGCTCAGTAACAAGCGAGTCAATTTGACGAATTTGCGCGATCGCCTTTTCGCTGACCCGATCGTGTAAAATCCATTTCAGCAAGCCATCTGCTAAGGCGGCTTGGAGTTGTAGGCTTCCCCCAGGGGTATTTAACCAATAACTTAACTCGGTTTGGATGCGTTCGGCGGCGACTCTGGTTAACAGAGGTGCAAGCGTGCGAAGGCTGTCCCTAGTTTGCGATTCAATGGTAAATTGCAGTTGCGCGGCTTGACGGTAAGCCCGCACTAGACGCAAAGGATCGTCTTGTAGGTTTTTGAGGGAGACTTGGCGAATTATACCGCGATCGAGGTCTTGACGCCCCTGTAAGGGGTCGATAAATTCCCCCGTACGGGGATGATAGGCGATCGCATTAATCGTGAAATCTCGCCGCCTCAGATCGGTTTCTAAACTCTCCCCTTCTTGTAGCGCTAAGTCTACGGTAGCGTTTTTAAAAACCACTCTAGCAATTTGGCGTTCCGGATCGAGGATCGCAAAACCCGCATTGTAGCGTTGGGCGATCGCTCTGGCTGTTTGCACCGATTGAAAAGGCATGACAAAATCTAGATCGAGGTATTCGCGATCGCGATCCAACAGCGCATCCCGAACCGCCCCCCCAACGAGATAAGCCTCATGGGGTAAGCAGTCTAGACTAAATGGCCAATTTTTGGACTCGAAAATGCGATCGCGCATAGCAACAAAACTCAATCAATTTCCCCGGCAGTCACCCTCTTGCCTGAGCTAGAGTAACAAAAAGCCGAAACCTAATTGCAAGGTTAAAACCAAAAGCTGAGTCAGGAGGTTTGGTCTAATGTGTATTTGCGTTAATTGCCAATATGTAGACCGTTGTACCACTTATCATGCCGTCGAACACCAACACCAGCAACCCCATCTGACGGAAACGCCAGACTTTGAAGCCGTAGAACCCACCATTAACGTCAATATTCGCCAACAAGACGACTTCATCGAAATGGAGTGGGATGTTGTCGGTTGTCAAAGTTTCAAGCAAGATATGGGTAAATGGGCAAGACTGCGACCTGGTGAATTAGTCCCTACCTAACTTTAGAGGTTCAATGAGCTACTGTTTTAACCTCGCTTGCAGCAAGCCCCATAATCCTGATAGCGCCCAATTTTGTCAGAGTTGTGGGTCAAAATTATTATTGGGCGATCGCTATCGCGCAATTGAAGCGTTAGGGGTGGGGGGGTTTGGGA
>JAAHGE010000891.1 GCA_010672635.1 Desertifilum sp. SIO1I2
TAATTAATCCTTGCTCTGCACCCATGTATGATTTAAAAATCACTGCACCACCTCTCTCACCCTCAACCTCACTGCAAACCCACGCGGATGCCTCTGCCCCCCCTCAACCTGCGGATAAACCTGCAATATCTTCTGGTGTAGACCGAATGGTCAGCAGTGTGCTGTAAGTAAGTATTGTGCGGCGACAAGACAACAGAGGAATCGCTTTACCAAGCGAAACCAATTGTTAATCTAAATTGAATACCTAAAACAAACGTCTCAAACGATGTTTTCAATGCGATCTAGTTTCGGTGAGTGTCTGTAGCAAAGATGACGATCTACCCGCAGTTTAAGGTTTTTCTCCTGAGAGTGGCTGCACCGATCGCACGAATCGCTGAAGCTGCCGACTCTCTAATTCCAAAACTCGTCGAGCAAAGTCAGGATCGTGGTCGAGGAAATCATCAAAGGTATCCACAGAAATCGCCAGAATTCGGGTGCTTTCACTATCTGCAACGATTGTATTTTCTGAGTGGCTATGGGCTAAAACCTCTAGCTCATCAAGCGTTTGACCGGGGTGAAGTTGTTCGATCCGAACCCCAGATTCCGTTTGATAGTGAATGTTGGCATCGCCTTCGATCAACAGCAACAACTCTCGACAGGTATCTCCGGCTTCTGTAATGAGGTCTCCTCGGTTGTAGGTTCTCACCTCTGCCCGATCTGCTAAAGCAATTAGCGTTTCGCCCTGCATTCGGTGGAAGAAGTCGCTATTAAATAAATAAACCAATTTTTCTAGGGTTGGAAATTCGGCTAGGGATGGTTTTACTGTTGATGTCAAGGGTAAAGACAATAGCCGATCGATCGTTTCCTGAACAAGATGGGAATTGAACTCATGACGATGATTGCGAGCGATCGCCTGAGTGCGTTCTGCGTCCAATTGAGTAATGATATAGAGCGCTGCCGCCTGAACCATCGGATTTTGCTCTTTTAGCAAGGCTTCTAGATGCCCCAGAATGGCTTCAGTGGAGAATTCTAGCGAGCAGAAAACAGGCGTTTCTCCCGGTTGGATCAAACATTGCAGAATCTCTGGTGGCAGTCGCTCGCCCCAATTCTCCTGCTCTAAAAGCTCTCCTAAAATGGCAGGTGAGGCTTGTTGTAGGGACTGTGCCAGAGACAACGCTGCCGGATCTGACTGGAGAGATTCTAGGGTTTCTAGGAGCGATCGCACAATCAACTCTTTTTTGTGGCTGATGTTTTCTCGGAGCAGGGTTAATACGGCGTTGTATTCGTGCAACATGGGTTGATTGAGAGCGCGGTAACGCTCGATCGATCCGGATAGTTGTGCGAGTAGAAAATCTGCCTTTTTGACATGACTGGCATTGACTGAAAATCCACTCAAAATCCACTCTTCTTCCTGGGGGGTGATGGAATATTGGCGGCGCAGAGAACGAACAACATCTAAATCTTGAAATGATAATTGTTCAAATGCCGTACGATCGGGCTGTTTGCGTTGCAGTAGCATCAAGCGCTCCAATGATTTGCGGTAGCCGCTCAAGCGAATCTGATTTTCTAAGCTACGTTGACGATCTGGATTGAGTAATTGTGGATCTTCAATGCCTAATTCCTCTAGCACAATGCGGTGTTCGTCATCGGTAATGCCTAACTCTTGGCGCATTTGCTGTAGAACTTCTAGGCTG
>JAAHGE010000892.1 GCA_010672635.1 Desertifilum sp. SIO1I2
TACTGTAAGCAAGGCGACTACTGGGGCTTTTAATTTCGTTAGTCAGTGCATCGGTTGTAATATACTCGCCGCGTCGAGTTTCTGGGTTGTAGCGATATTCAGAATTCTGAATATAACCCACACCCGGTATATTAGCCCCCCCTCCCCAGCGATTCTTCGCGTAGTAGTAGTGTTCTGATTCAAAGCGACGGGTGAGAATCGCAAAAACTTCTGCATCGCGGCGATACTCAGCCATTTTGAAGATATGGCGGATGCGTTGAAAGAAGTTCGGGCGAAAACTAACGGTTTTTAAGAGGTTGAGTAAAACGGGGCGGGTGTAGGCGTTATCAATTTGGTAGAACCTATCGAGAACCGCAAAATGCTGATAGTCGCCACTTTCAAGATAGCGAGTCAGTTCGGAGGCGAGGGCTTCAATACTGCCATTTTGCGCCAGGGAACGCAAGGCGGGCGGTAAGAATTCAATCATCTCCGATTGTAAGTCCGCCTGAGTTTGCGGATCGGAGAGTTTGAGAATGGCTTCAAAGGCGATACGGGCAACAAACTCAGGCGTTGCAGAATTTTGATAGAGGCGAATCAGGGCTTGTAGCGCCCCTTCACCCCCACAATAACCTAACGCCCAAGCAATGCAGTAATCGGTTAGTGCGTCATGTTTGCCTAAAAGGTTGAGGAGATAGGGCGTGGCTTCAGTTATTTGCAACTCTCCCGCCCGCCAAATTACCCGCGACAAAGGCCACTTGGGATTGCTTCGCCCTGCAAGACGTTCTAAAATTGCCTGTTCCCGGCTGTTATAAGTGGCTTTTAGGGGAAGTTCCGGGGCTGAGATGGGTTCTGAAACGTCGTGATAGCCTTTTTTGGTCTTTTCACTGACCAGCTTGTCAAAGACCTTCTCAGCTTGCGCTAGCGGGACGGGGGTGGTGGTTTTCACCCCTTCCTTTAAGGTCGTTCCTCGTCGCCCGTAGCGAAAATTGACGAGATAGCCCCTTTCAGTTTGACACAAATCCACTTCGTAGATTTTATCTGAAGACCCTTCCTGACAATGGAGCGTTGTCCGTTTCAGCAGTTGCATTCATTCGCCCTCAGTCGCGCATGAGCCAATCTTAACCTGAACTCAGGATGGGCGCGGCCCACCCTGTTGGCAACCTGAATTAATCGATAGATAAGCCTTTAGAGGCTAACCACTCGCGGTTATACAGCCGAGACTGATAGCGCGAACCCCCATCGCACAATACCGTGACAATGGTATGACCTGGCCCCATTTGTTTGGCAAGGGCAACTGCCGCGCCGACGTTAATCCCGACAGAACCGCCCATAAATAGACCATCTTTGCGTAACAGTTGATAAATGACGCGCAGGGCTTCAGGATCGTCTACTTGGATGGCATCATCAGTAGGAACCCCTTCCAGGTTAGCGGTAACGCGACTGTTGCCAATCCCTTCGGTGACGGAGTTGCCTTGGGTCGTAATTTCTCCGGTTTTAACGTAACTGTACAACCCGCTGCCCATTGGATCGGCAACAACGCATTTAATGTTCGGGTTCTTTTCTTTGAGGAACATGGCAACGCCTGCATAGGTTCCTCCAGTTCCAGTTGCGGCTACCCACGCATCCACTTTTCCGTCCGTTTGCTGCCAAATTTCTGGGCCAGTCGTTTCATAATGAGATTGGCGGTTGGCGA
>JAAHGE010000893.1 GCA_010672635.1 Desertifilum sp. SIO1I2
TCACCATCTTCAACAAAGTGTAAGGTGTGGCTTAGAGCGTTCTCTTCTAAAGCTTCTTTGAGCAGGAGGCGATCGTCTTCGTCATCATCAGCAATTAAAATTGTCACACCCTTACGTTGTTTGACCACTCTCGACTCTCCTCTAACAAATAACAAAATATTGAGCCTTTAACCATTTGCAATCGATCTAAAAAAAATGCTTCCCCGCATGAGGTTTGCGGGAGCCAGTTAACAGGCGATAGATTTGAGAGTCCTCCACAGAGGACTGCTATGGGGAAAACAGTCTAACTCGGTTTGGACGCGATCGCCATGAATATTGCTAGGAGTGATGTTGCTTCACAGGTAATGTAACGATAAAGGTGGTTCCTTGGTCAGGCTGGCTGGTTGCTGTAATTGTGCCTCCATGCCTTTCTACAATTTTACGACAAATAGCTAGACCCACTCCCGTGCCTTCATAATGATTGCGACCGTGCAAGCGCTGAAAAATGTTGAAGATCCGATCCGTATATTTTGGATCGAACCCTATTCCATTATCTTTTACATAGATTTGATAAGACTGAGGAAAATCTGTATTTTTGGGTAGGGGTTCCGCGCTAATTTCAATTACAGGCGGTACGCCCGCCCGGTGGAACTTTAACGCATTGCTAATCAGGTTTTGCCAGAGTTGGCGAATCTGAACGGGGTCTGCTTCAATGGTGGGTAAAGAATGAATCCTTACCTGACCTTGTGTTTGTTCTAGCCGCATTTCTAGATCGCTAAGAACTTCTTGGGCAATTTGTGCAAGGTTGACACAGGAGTAAGGTTGTGCTTTGGTAGTGACTCGCGAGAATGACAGCAAATCTTGAATTAAGGTTTGCATTCGCGAAGCCGCATTGTGAATTCGATTGAGGTAGTCTTGAGCCTGTTCGTTGAGTTGAGTATTATATTTAGTGGATAAGCGATCGCTAAAGGCTTGAATTTTTCGCAAGGGTTCTTGCAAATCGTGAGAGGCAACGTAGGCGAAGTCCTGTAGCTCGCGGTTGCTCTGTTCTAATTTAGCTGTAAATGCCTTCAAGTCCTCTTCAGCCCGCTTGCGTTCGCTAATATCAAAGGCAATAGAAAGGTATTGAAAAGGCTTATTTTGTTCGTTAATAAAAGGAACAATGGTGGTATTTAGCCAATAAACACTATTGGGCGTGCGATGTTTCGTTTCACCGCGCCAAATTCGGCCGCTTTGCAGCGTTTGCCAAATTTCCTCATAAAACTCCGGTGCATAATAAGTAGAATCTAACAATTCAAATTGATTTTTCTTGAGGAGTTCGGCTTGCGAATAATTTCCGATTTCGCAGAATTTATCATTTACATAAATAATCTTGCCTTCAGCATTCGTCGTTGAGACAATGGCTGCTTGTTCTAGAGCATAGTGAATATCTGAAAGCGATTTATAAGATTGTTTAAGTTCTTCAGCCGCTAAATAGGGTTCTGTAATATCGCGAAAATACCAAATCCGTCCATAAAACTGTTCGTCTGCGGAAAATACCGGAGCCGAGTAATATTCAACAATTCGTCCATCGCGCAGATACAGCAGTTCCTGAGAAATGGTTCTCGGATTGAGCGATAATTCTTCGATACGATCGCTGAAACCCTTTGGATTTGCAAGATTTGCTAATACTCCATTGAGTAAATC
>JAAHGE010000894.1 GCA_010672635.1 Desertifilum sp. SIO1I2
TATTCCACCATTCGCGAACGGGGTATCTTTACCGAAGAACAACTGGGGGATGTGTTTAATAGCGGCTTTTGGGGTTCCAAAAAATCAGCAATGACCCAAGCGCGAATGGTGGAATTATTGCAAGAATGCGCGCAGCATCGGGAATATTTTGACTTTTCCTCTGGTGTCACCGATCAGCCCATTCTGAATTATATTATTCTCAAACAAATTCCCCAACGCTGCAACCTGGTGAAAACGCCAGAAGGTTCGCCGGGAAGTTGGGCCGGGTCGAAGCATTTTCGCGATCGCAATTGGATATTATACGACCAAGAAAAGCCCTTAAAATATCTCCATTGGGCAGGAATTGCCATTCGACCGGGAAGTCCCTATTGGTCGCTATGGGAGCATTACCGCTATTTAAACGAAGCCAAACCCCCCGAACCCAATTTATGGCAAAAATGGGTCAATCGCCTGACAAAGCGGGCCAGATAAGCTGCAAATTGGACGATTGAGCGAGGGGTGGATTGCCGAAATTCAAGTTTATTGAGATGAGATGGGAAATTTATGACTGTTAATATTGTGACGGGCGTTGGTGGTTTTATTGGCTCTCACCTCGCAGAAACCTTACTCGAACGCGGCGAACAGGTGATCGGCATTGACCATTTTAACGATTATTACGATACTAATCTCAAGCGTCAAAATGCGGCACATCTAATTAAGCGCGATCGCTTTCAACTCATCGAAGAAGATATTCAAGCCCTCGATTGGGTTAGCCTGTTAGAAGGCGTGGATGTCGTTTACCACCAAGCCGCACAAGCTGGAGTTCGCGCCAGTTGGGGAGAAGGTTTCCGTTCCTATACCGAGCGAAATATCAACGCCACGCAGATTATGCTAGAGGCAGCGAAGGATGCTAAAGGCTTAAAGCGGTTCGTTTATGCTTCGACTTCCTCTGTCTACGGGAATGCTGAAACCTTACCGACTTCAGAAACGATTTGTCCTCAACCCGTTTCTCCCTACGGAATTACGAAGTTAGCCGCCGAACGCTTATGCTGGCTGTATCTGCAAAACTTTAATGTCCCTGTAACGGCGCTGCGCTATTTTACCGTTTATGGCCCTCGCCAGCGTCCGGATATGGCGTTTCACAAATTTTACAAGGCTGTTCTCCAGGATGAAGCCATTCCGGTTTACGGTGACGGTCAACAAACCCGCGACTTTACCTATATTAGCGATGCAGTTGCTGCCAATTTACTGGCGGCGCAAGTTCCCGAAGCCATTGGAGAAGTCTTCAATATTGGGGGAGGTAGCCGCGTGGTTTTAATGGATGTGTTGGCGACGATGGAAGAAATTGTAGGGAAACCCATCCGCCGCGACTATCGGGAAAATGCGATGGGAGATGCGCGTCATACCTCTGCTGATGTCTCAAAGGCGAATCAAATTTTGGGATATCAACCCCAGGTGAAGCTGAAAGAGGGGTTAACTCGCGAGTGGGAATGGGTGAAGCAGTTATACGCCGGGTAGGAAGAGGGATGGGGGGATGGGGAGATGGGGGGATGGGGAGATGGGGGGAGAAGAAGGGAGTTGGGAGTTGGGAATTGGGGAAGAAGAGATGGGAAAACTTGGTAACTATTAACTCAGCACTCTCTTTCCTACTCGGAACTCGGAACTTACCGAAATTAATGGGTTT
>JAAHGE010000895.1 GCA_010672635.1 Desertifilum sp. SIO1I2
TAGGCTTGCGGATCGTCACCCAAATTACCTGGAATATCCGTAGAACCCTCGACTTAGAAACCATCTGGCAACAAACCGTGACGGGGTTAGGACAAGCTCTCTCGTTAGATCGTTGTTGCATTGGCACCTACCAAAGCGTAGAAGTCCCCATTAAAATCGTCGCCGAGTCTGCTGGCGAGTCAGCCAGTTCCCTGTTAGATCGGGAATTAACCCTAGCAGAATACCCGATTTTAAGGCAAGCGCTGACCGCCTTAGAACCCATTACAGGCATTCTCGTCGATGAGTCGGGTCAGCATCAATCGGTGTTAGTGGTAGCCACCTGCTATCAAGATCGGCCCAATGGGTTAATGTTGCTCTACCAAAGCCATAAAAACCAGACCGACGAACAGGCTTCTCCCTATTTGTGGACAACCCTAGAAATTGATTTAGTCCGCGAACTAGCCGATCAAGTGGGAACAGCGATCGCTCATGCTACCCTATTTGCCAAAAGCCAAGCCTTAGCCACTGAATTACAGCAAAAAAACCGCGAACTCGAAGATGCTCGCCAGCAAGCCGAAGAAGCCTCTCGCCTCAAAAGTGAATTTCTAGCAGGTACCTCCCACGAACTGCGAACTCCCCTCAACGGTATGATTGGCTTCTTGAAGCTGATTATCGATGGCATAGCCGACGATCCAGAAGAAGAAGCCGAATTTATTCAAGAAGCTTATAAATCCGCAATCCACCTGCTTAACTTAATTAACGATATTCTCGACATCGCCAAAATTGAAGCGGGTAAAATGCAACTCGAACTCACTCAAGTGAAGCTCGATGAACTCTTCAACCAGGTTGAGAAATTTACCCGTACCCAAGCCTTACACAAAAACCTCAGTTACGAAATTGTCACCCCCACAGTCCGAGACGAAATTATTCTGTATGCTAACTATCAGCGCTTGTTGCAAGTGATGTTAAACCTAGTGGGGAATGCGATTAAATTTACCCACGAAGGCAGCGTTACCATTAGTACCGAAATTCTGAAAAAGAAACTCACCATTCAAAACCAAGAATGTCCGGGTCTGGTCAAAATCCGAGTAGCCGATACTGGAATTGGCGTTTCTTTAGATAAACAACATAAACTCTTTCAATCCTTTTATCAAGTCGATGGTTCCCACACTAAAGCCTATCCCGGAACGGGGTTAGGGTTAGTGATTTCTCAAAAACTAGTTGAAGCAATGGGAGGTGAAGTCAACTTCTTCAGTATGGGGGAAGGACTCGGTTCCACCGTTACCTTTACTGTTCCCCTATTTCAACTCCCCGTTCTCAGTCTCTTAGATTAAAACGAGTGCTGAGTCAAAGTGAGCGAGAGTTCGCTACGATTTAAATCTGCTCTTAACACGCTCCATTAACAGACACAAGACATGGGAAACGAAACGATTGTACTCTTATCGCGCCGCGAAATTGAGAAAATGCGTCAGGCGGGACGCTTGGCTGCGGAACTGCTGGCTTATCTGGAACCTTTGGTAAAACCGGGTGTTAGCACTTTAGAGATTAATGACGCAGCCGAAGAATGGACGCAAAAACAGGGTGCAAAAAGTGCGCCTTTGGGGTATCATGGGTTTCCTAAATCCATTTGCACTAGCGTGAATGAGGTAGTGTGTTAAGAGCAGATTTAAATCGTAG
>JAAHGE010000896.1 GCA_010672635.1 Desertifilum sp. SIO1I2
TTTATCTATTTGAGAAATGCTATAGATGCACGACTGATGATTGTCGCCCGGTTGGGACTTCAATCCTACAATTGGCTTTAAAGGACAACTTTTCAGCAAAAACTTTGCACGCGCCTTCAAATTCCCGTCTCACTATTTTCTTGGATTGACTGACAAAAACGTTGAAAGCCTCGGTTGTGTTGGGTTTCGTCCCTACTTTACGCGGGTTATTCCCAACTTTGCCATTGAGACACCCAATGTTGAATAAACTGATTAATTTGTTCGCGACGGGTTTCAAAGTTATAGGCAATCCAAATTAAGCTGATGCCAACGGCTAAACCGACAACCCATTTGATAAATGAGTAGTCAAAAATGAGAATCACTAATTGATAGAAGATATGAAGGATAAACGTGAGGGTGCCTACAAGCAGAAAAGCTCGGACTCGCAAACTTAACCCGGCAAAAATCGCGATCAAACTGAGAATTCCCGGTGTGATTCCTCCTCCGGGTTGAGCGAATAGGGCGGTGAAACAAATAAGGCTGCTGCCCAAGAGTCGGATAAAGTGACGTAGCGATCTGTACGTCGGTTGATTCAATAGAGAATCAACTTGGGCAATATACAAAATACAGCATCCTAACGGGACAATATACCAAATGGGATGGGTGAAGCTCAAGGTTGCAAAATAGCGCCAGGATATCCATAACAACAGCAAAGCGCTGATGTAAGTATAGCGGATTTGTTGGTTATCCCAGGCGAGAAAGAGATAGAAAATGACTGCGATTAACAGGCTGATGGGGTAAAATTGGGCGGGATTTTCGACGATGCCAATTAAGGGAACCAGGATGGCGGCGAGTTTCCACGGGCGGTTGGACCATCCCCAGTTTTGCCAAGGCAGGATATATAAAAAGTAGGCAAATAGAGAGGCGATCGCCACTTTCCAGGGAACTAAGGGGCCGGCTAATAATTGGGCAACCGGGGTACTCAACCAATAAATTCTCAGCGCTAAGGCTTCTAGAAAGCCGAAATAGACCCAGGTTTCGCCCCCTTTGAGGTGGGGATGGTTGCGTCCCTGAAACAGGGCATATTGGACGAGAAATGCCCCGGTACCAAAGCCGAGCATTAAGGTGGCTTCAATGGGATAAAAGGAGGCGATCCATAAAATTAAGCTACTCCAAATCCAATGGGCGTGGGTGGCGGTTCGCAATTCTGCCTCGCTAAGGGTTAATGCTACCCTCAGCCAGGGGGAGAGAAGGCGATAGAGGTAGAGGATCGTGGTTCCTAAAGCGGCGATCGCCACGAACCCATCTCCCAGGTTTCCTCCCGGTTGTTGGGCAAGCTGATAGAGTAAAAGTTCATAAGCCCCAACGGATATTCCTACCATTCCCAGGTAGACGAAGGGCTTGAATTTGCGCCGACGCCGCCCTAAGCTGATGACAATTAGGGCAATTCCCAAGGTGGTGAACCCCGTCCAAGCGGTAATGCTACCCCAACGCAAGATGGCTCCGAGTCCGGCATAAATCAGGGGTAAGATATGCAAGCTGGGAAATAGGGGGTGTTCGGGGTGGCGATGGTACCCCCAACTGGCTAAGGCTTGAATCAGCAAACCGAGGATAATATTGGCAATGGCGATCGCTAAAACGGATTGTCCGACAAAACCTAGGATTTGGACTGTCAGC
>JAAHGE010000897.1 GCA_010672635.1 Desertifilum sp. SIO1I2
TCAAACGTATTAGCAATTCTGCCATTAGGAAGGCGAGGGATGCGCTGCCACTCAAAAACAGTAATATCCGGCACAATTTCGTGATTCTCAAATGTACAGCGCAATTCTGGAAAAGCGTGAGCTATTTTTTCGGGTATACCCACCTTATTTATAGCTGTCAATAAACGACCTTGTAACGTACTATGTTCTCCTTGAGGCATTGGTTTCTGGTAGATTCTCCCATCAATATATTCACTAGCTGGTTTAGTTTCTGGTAATTCCAAAAACTCCTCTAAGGTTAGTTGGGTAAGCGGTGTTGTAGTTGAAGCCATAGTAATTACCTAATTGGGCGATTGAAACAATCCTAACGAACAAATAATTTGCGGTTCTTGAGTTTGTCCCTCCTCGTGTATCAAACATAAATGGTCATCTAAATAAAGAGCAACCACTAATTCAGCTAATTGTTGGTCATCAATCCCACTCTTAAGAGAACGATTCAATCGGTCAACGGCTGACTGTCGCAACGGATAGCGGTAAATTTGGTCAATTGCCTTGAGTAAGTCAGAAGTGACTAACAACGGCATTTCCTTGGCATAGCGCTTGAGACGTTCGTAAGTCCGAAACCTCGCACCCGAAGGACGGCCTAATTGACCCCCTGCACTTTTCTCTTCCTCAGCAATTAACTTCGCTCCCTGTTCAACTAAATCGTGATGTTGAGAATCGCGAGGAATTGCCTTGGTTTCCGGTTCGCACCGCGCCATCCGCAAAATTTCAAACTGAGACTGAGTAACACTCTTGCCTTCTCGATTAATCCAAGCTAACGCATCATTCCCTTCTGCGGTTTTCATATATAGCAATACCCCTTCCGGCTGAGTCGTGGTGGGAAGATGAGTGCGAGTCGAATACGCCACATTTTGCAAGTTTTCAATCGTCTTTTTCAGAGTCGGGTTATTTTCTGTAGCATTCTTCCAAATTTGATACGCCTCCGAGGTTAGGTCAACTTCGCTATCTTCATCTCCATCTAGAATCCCCGATTTTTCGTGATAAAGATCCAGCATCGTCTGCTCATTGGCATCATCTTCAAAAAACGCTTCATCCGTACCCACTACTTCCGCATTTTCCTGAAGCCGCTGACGCAACCGACCCCGCAAGTTAATCATTCGCTCAACGCCATCTACAGGTAAAAAGGAGTAGCAGAGAATCTTTTCAGCAGTTTGACCAATGCGGTCTACCCGTCCCGCCCGTTGAATCAGCCGAATAATTGCCCAAGGCAAGTCATAGTTAACGATAATGGCGCAGTCTTGCAGGTTGAGTCCTTCACTCAAAACATCAGTAGCAATTAAGATTCGTAATTCATCAGTCGGAGAGATAGATTTGTCGTTACTGACGGGACTGAAGCGCCAAGCCACTCCCGCCGGGTCAGCCGAGTTACCCGTTACCCCCTCAACTCGGTCAATACCCAGGCGCTTGAGTTCTGCCGTCAGATAATGCACGGTATCTGCAAACTGCGTGAAAATCAGCACCTTCTCTTGAGGATGAACATCACGCAGGAGTTGAATTAAGGCTGCCAATTTGCGGTCAGTCGTCGCATCCCAACCCCCACATTCATCCAGCAGACTCATTAAAGCTTGAGCGTCTGAGTGTAAATCCTGTTTGAGAGATACCTTA
>JAAHGE010000898.1 GCA_010672635.1 Desertifilum sp. SIO1I2
TCAGTACCCGGTTGTAAAATCGTCAGATAAAACTCCGATCGCATCTGAGCCGTTAAATAGCGGTGTTGCAAGGTTTGCCAAGCTTGCAAGCTTGATGGCGAACTCGTGCCAGTTGGTGCGTCAATTCGGGGACTTCAACGCTCCACTGGCTCCCCAAAACATGAGCGATAAAATGGGTTAGCACCAAATTATCCTGCAAATCGCTTAAAACAGCTTGTAACTGCTTGATATCCTCCTCGCAAGTTTGATAAGCCCTGCCATACAAGGGGCGATAGAGGTGCATTCGATCGCGAACCTGTTGAGCAAGCTTGCAAAGATCGCGCAGTTGATGGCTGTATAACGCTAGGTGCGTTTCCACAGATTTTACAGGAATGGGTTGGGGAATATCCGCTTCCCAATCGGTTTTCTCGACACCCACAAGCCACCCGGGTTGCAAAAATAGTTGGCTAATAGAGGGTGACAGCAAATCCGGTAAAATCGGCTCAATGGGCATGGGAGCAAGGGGGCTGTAAGCGGGGGCTTGCAACCATTGGTGCAGGGCTGCTTTGAATTTAGCGTAGCGTTTAGAATGCAATTGCTTACGGCTTTGTTTGTCGGCACGTTTGCACTGCTTTTTCAGTTTCTTGAGAACTTTGCGGAGGGCTAGCTGTTCGGCTGGGGGCAGGTGGGGCTGATAATGGGTTTGCAACGTCACCTGCAAGTTTTCCAGTTCGCAGAGGTTGCTTAAGGCTTGAGTGACTTTGGCGAGTTGTTTTTCCTGTGCTGCTTTTGGCAGAATAATAGCCCGATCGAATCCCGCGATCGCCGTTTGCAAGCGCTGCATTCCTACGCGCATTCGCTCTAACACCACCAAGCGCTGTTCGCCACCGTCTAGTTTACTCGCCTCCGCTTCATCGGCTAGCGTTTTGTTGAAATGGGTGGCAATGGCTAAATGCGCCCAATCACCAAAGGTGTGTGGCAATGAGAAAGAAAGCTGATTCATCATCTTCAATGGGTAAGTTTCAGGCTCGTTGATATTGCTGTAAAAGCTTTTGGGCTTGCAGAGCATCCACCGGCTTCGAGAACAAATATCCTTGTCCATATTTGCATTCTCCGGGTAACGCCATCAAACGATTGACTTGTTCTGGGGTTTCCACGCCTTCTGCAATCACATCTAAACCCAAACTTTCGGCGAGGGTGACAATGGTAGCCAGTAGCTTGCAGCTATTTTGCTCCACTTCAATCCCGCTGACAAAAGAACGGTCAATTTTTAAAGTATCAATGGGGAGTTTGTGCAAGCGACTGAGGGAAGAATACCCGGTGCCAAAATCATCAATACAAAGCTGAATCCCGCGTTCTTTGAGTTGTTCGAGCCGAGAGAGGGTGGAAACAGCGGTTGCCATAATTGCACTTTCGGTAATTTCCAGCTTGAGGCAGTGCCCTTCTAAACCCGTTTCTGCAAGAATGCGGTCAATGCATTCAACCAAATCGTCTTGATCGAGTTGAATCCCGGAAAGATTGACGCTCATCATCAGCGCGGGTATCTGGGGAAGGTTAAGGTTGGCGTAACCTTGATATTGCCAGTGTTTAAGCTGGCGACAGGCTTCCCATAAAATCCAATGGGATAAGGGGACAATCAACCGATTGTTTTGCTGGCAACGGGTCA
>JAAHGE010000899.1 GCA_010672635.1 Desertifilum sp. SIO1I2
CTGTAATTGATACCGGAATTGGCATTGCACAAGCAGAAGTCGTGAAACTGTTTAGGTCTTTTTCTCAAGTCGATGCCTCCACCAGTCGGCAGTATGGCGGAACGGGATTAGGCTTGGCCATTTGCAAGCAATTGGTTGTCTTAATGGGGGGTGAAATTGGTGTAGAAAGTGAAGTCGATCGCGGTTCTAATTTCTGGTTCCAAATTGCGTTTAGAAAAGCTTCTCAAGAAATCGGAACCTTACAACGCGCTGACCGATCTGAGATCGAACTCTCTTTTAAGGAACCCGGATCGATCTATCCCTTAAAAATATTGGTCGCTGAAGATAATTTAATTAATCAAACCGTTACCTTAAACCAATTGCAAATGTTAGGGTATTCTGCGGATTTTGTTAGCAACGGTAAGGAAGCCCTAGATTTACTGCAAAACCAGGACTATGATTTAGTGCTGATGGATTGTCAAATGCCCGTCATGGATGGTTACACCACCACCCAAGAATTACGCCGCTACGAGGGAGATCGACGCCATACGATTGTCATTGCTCTAACAGCCAATGCCATGTTAGCCGATCGCGAAAAGTGCCTAGCGTCCGGTATGGATGATTACTTAAGCAAACCCATTCAACAAGAAGACTTGGCGCGAGCCATCTATCACTGGACGCATAACCCATCCTTACCGCAATTGAGGTCTAATGGTCTTTTAGACAAAGGTTCGCCGCCGCTAGCGTCTGATTCCAATTCTTCGCCCCCCAACGCCACAGAAGCGCTATTATCTGGAGAATCTGAGATCTCGCCCATCGATCGCGATCGCCTAGAGCGGATTTCTCGCGGTAAAGTCGCGATTCAACAACGTTTGCTCGAAATTTTCCTAGAAACTGCCACCCAGGATATAGAAGCTCTACAAAGAGCTATTGTCGAGCAAGACTATCTGCAAGTCGAACGCTACGCCCACCGCTTGAAAGGTTCTGCTTCTAATGTCGGCGTTCCTGCACTAGCGGCGATCGCCAATCAGTTAGAAACCAATGCCCGCCAGCAGAATCTTGACTCGGCTTCAGAACAACTCCAGACGCTACACAGTCTCCTCCAACAAGTCGAAGCCTATGTCCCCCGTCTATCCGTTAACTAGGACAAAGCTAGCTAGCTAAGAGTGAAGGCGATCGCGCTTATCCCAAATTTTTCTGGTCTAATTTTAGCTCCTGCCAATAGCCCGACTTTTTACCGCTCTGAGCCTTGCAAGACTCTTTCAACCTCATCTAAAGATAACTTTAAGAGTTGAGCAATATTCTGGGGACTGATACCTTGGTCAGCCAGAGGTTGAATTAACTCGATTTTGGTCGCTTGACGACCTTCTTCACGACCGACTTCTTGACCATCCGCGAACGCATCTTGGTAAAAGCGGGTTTGTTTTAAATCAGTGAGTCCTAACATAGTCGCAATCTCCTCTCGGCTAGCTTGGGGGAGTTTATATACAATGATGGTTTCAATTAATTCAATGATATCCCGTCGAATTGGGGCGATCGGGAGTTGTTGTTGTGCTTGAGAAATCAGGCGTTTGGCGCTTGCAATTGCTTGTTGTTCGGGTTCGACTATCAGTTTAATCAGATTCACGCCTAATGCATCCTCAGCGGCTTCTAGTTCGTTGAGGTA
>JAAHGE010000009.1 GCA_010672635.1 Desertifilum sp. SIO1I2
AGGCTCTGATCGTTCCGGTTACGTCGGTTGTCCGTACGTAGAATTGAGGACGGTAGTTCGCAAAGAAAGGAGTGTGGCGACCGCCTTCTTCTTTCTTCAGCACGTACACTTCTGCCTCAAATTGAGTATGAGGGGTGATAGAACCGGGTTTAGCCAGAACCATACCGCGCTCAATATCGGTTTTTTGGATACCGCGCAGCAGCAGACCCACGTTGTCTCCAGCCATCCCTTCATCGAGGGTCTTCTGGAACATTTCTACACCCGTTACCGTGGTGCTGCGAGTATCGCGGATGCCCACTAACTCAACGGTTTCACCGACTTTAACTTTACCGCGCTCAATCCGTCCGGTGGCGACAGTACCCCGACCCGTGATCGAGAAGACATCTTCAACTGCCATCAAGAAGGGCTTGTCCACTTCCCGTTCGGGGGTAGGAATGTAAGCATCGACTTCATCCATGAGTTTGTAGATACAATCTACCCACTCATTCTCGCCGCGTTGCAGCTTGGGATTTGCGGTCATCGCTTCAACAGCTTGTAAAGCCGAGCCGGCAACAATGGGGATGCTGTCGCCATCAAATTCGTAAGAACTGAGGAGTTCGCGAACTTCGAGTTCAACCAGTTCGAGGAGTTCCTCATCATCCACCATGTCTTTCTTGTTCAAGAAGACAACCAGGTTGGGAACCCCAACTTGCTTGGCGAGGAGGATGTGTTCGCGAGTTTGAGGCATCGGGCCATCTGCGGCTGACACCACGAGGATTGCGCCGTCCATTTGAGCAGCACCCGTGATCATGTTTTTCACGTAGTCTGCGTGACCGGGACAATCAACGTGAGCGTAGTGGCGGGACTCAGTTTCGTACTCCACGTGAGCGGTATTAATCGTAATCCCGCGTTGCTTTTCTTCGGGAGCAGCATCAATATCATCGTATTTTCTGGCTTTTGCATTTCCCAGAGCCGCGAGGGTCATGGTAATTGCAGCAGTCAGCGTGGTTTTGCCGTGGTCAACGTGACCGATCGTACCGATATTGACGTGGGGTTTAGTCCGTTCAAACTTTGCGCGTGCCATGAATTGTGTGTTCCTTATTCTCTATCTATGCGTTCCCTTTGTTTTTAGCGATGATGGCTTCTGCCACATTGCGAGGGACTTCCTCATAATGGCTGAATTCCATTGAAAAGATCCCCCGACCTTGGGTTTTGGATCGAATATCCGTAGCATAGCCAAACATTTCCGCGAGGGGAACCTTCGCAGCAACTTTAGCAATACCGGTGTCCGATCCCATGCCTTCAATTTGACCGCGACGAGAGTTTAAATCTCCCATCACGTCACCCAGAAAGTCTTCGGGAACTTCCACTTCGACTTTCATCATGGGTTCGAGCAATACAGGCGAGGCTTTGTGAACCCCGTCTTTAATTGCCATTGAGCCAGCAATTTTGAAGGCCATTTCCGAAGAGTCAACATCATGGTAAGAGCCATCAATTAACGTCGCTTTGACATCAATCAATGGATAACCTGCTAAAATGCCCGATTCGCAAGCTTCCTTCATCCCTTGTTCTGCTGGAGAGATATATTCTTTGGGAACGGAACCCCCAACAATTTTTGAGACGAATTCAAAGCCACTTCCCGGATCTCCAGGTTCAAGCTCAATGACAACGTGACCGTATTGACCTTTACCCCCGCTTTGGCGAATAAATTTGCCTTCAGCTTTAACGGCTTTACGAATGGTTTCGCGGTAAGCCACTTGAGGAGCGCCAACGTTGGCTTCTACCTTAAATTCTCGCAGCATTCTGTCTACTAGAATTTCGAGGTGAAGTTCGCCCATCCCGGCAATCACGGTTTGATTGGTTTCTGGGTCAACGCTGACTCGGAAGGTGGGGTCTTCTTCAGACAAGGACTGGAGGGCTTTGGAAAGCTTCTCCATATCTTGCTTGGTCTTGGGTTCGACTGCCACTGAGATCACAGGTTCTGGAATATAGAGAGATTCCAGAATGACGGGCGCACCTTCTGTGCAGAGGGTATCGCCGGTGAAGGTGTCTTTGAGTCCAAGAACAGCACCGAGATCGCCAGCTCTCAGTTCGTCCACTTCAATGCGGTCGTCGGCTTTGAGGACGATGAGGCGAGAAATCCGTTCTTTTTTGCCTTTGGTGGAGTTGAGGACGTAGCTGCCTTTTTGCAGGACGCCTGAATAAACGCGCACAAAGGTAAGGCGACCGTAGGGGTCGGCCATAATTTTGAAGGCGAGGGCCGAGAAGGGTGCTTCATCATCAGCGCGACGCTCTACAACCTCGCCACTCGGTAAGGTTCCTTGAATCGGGGGAACGTCAACCGGAGCGGGCAGGTAGTCAATAACGGCATCAAGGAGAAGTTGGACGCCTTTATTCTTGAAGGCGGAACCGCACAGCATCGGTACGATGGTGCCATTGATGGTGCCTTTACGCAGGGCTGTGCGAATTTCCTCTTCGGTGAATTCTTCGCCTTCTAGATATTTTTCAGTGAGGGTGTCATCCGTTTCGGCAACGGCTTCAACCAGCTTCGTCCGATATTCTTGAGCTTGCTCGAGCAGTTCTGCCGGAATATCGACTTCTTGGATATCTTTACCGAGGTCATCATTGTAAATTTTGGCCCGCATCCGCACCAAATCTACAATTCCTCTGAAATCGGTTTCGCTACCGATCGGAATTTGAATGGGAACGGCATTGGCCCGGAGGCGATCGCGCAACTGGTTATAAACTTTATAGAAGTTTGAACCGGTGCGATCCATCTTATTGACAAAGGCAATCCGAGGGACTTTATAACGATCGGCTTGCCGCCAAACCGTCTCCGATTGAGGCTGGACGCCACCCACTGAGCAGAATACAGCAATTACGCCGTCTAATACCCGCATGGAACGTTCTACTTCAATGGTGAAGTCAACGTGACCGGGGGTGTCGATAATGTTGATTTGGTGCTCCCGCCAGTTGGTGCTGATGGCAGCCGCCGTAATCGTAATTCCTCGTTCCCGTTCTTGGGCCATCCAGTCTGTTACGGCCGTTCCTTCATGCACTTCACCCAGTTTGTGAACCATGCCTGAATAAAACAGAATCCGCTCTGTTGTTGTCGTCTTACCCGCATCAATGTGGGCGGCAATTCCGATATTGCGTACTCGCTCCAGCGGGACGGTTCGTGACACAGCTACCTCCTTTGTCTCGAAACGCAGTTCGATCCTGCGTCGCTGTTTGTGTTAAGTTTCTATACTTTATTTTACGGAATCTTTGACCTAGCGATCCGTAATTAGTAGCGGTAATGAGCAAATGCTTTGTTGGCTTCTGCCATCCGGTGGGTTTCTTCCCGCTTGCGAATCGCGTTGCCACTCTCGTTGGCGGCATCCATCAATTCATTGGCTAATTTGCTCACCATTGATTTGCCACTTCGGGCACGGGAAAATTGAATCAACCAACGTAAAGCTAGAGAGGTTCCCCGATCGGAACGAACTTCCATAGGCACTTGGTAGGTGGCTCCGCCGACTCTTCTGGCTTTGACTTCAACGAGAGGGGTGGCATTGCGAACCGCTTTTTCAAACACTTCAAGGGGTTCTGTTCCGGTTCTCTCTTCAATGGTTTTGAAGGAGTCGTAAACGATGCGAGCGGCGACTGATTTCTTGCCACTCTGCATAATCCGCCTTATCATCATGTTAACCAAACGGCTATTGTAGACGGGATCGGGCGGAACTGTACGTTTTTGAGTTACTCCACGACGAGACATAGGTCTTCCTTGATTATCAAATGATCTAACGGCTGTTTGGGCTGACAAAAGAATTTTGAATTTTGAACGGATTCAAAATTCAAAACCTCTGAGTCCCGATCCTTCATTTTACTGTTTAGGGCGCTTGGCACCGTATTTCGATCGCCCTTGACGCCGATCTTTCACGCCAGCCGTATCGAGCGTGCCGCGAATGATGTGATAGCGCACGCCTGGTAAATCTTTAACCCGGCCTCCACGAATCATCACGACAGAGTGTTCTTGAAGGTTATGACCAATCCCCGGAATGTAAGCTGTGACTTCAAATCCAGAAGTTAAGCGGACGCGAGCAACTTTACGCAGGGCGGAGTTGGGTTTTTTGGGAGTTGTTGTATAAACTCTGGTACAAACGCCACGGCGCTGAGGGCAACTCTTGAGCGCGGGTGACTTAGTTTTCTTCTCGATCTTTTGGCGTTCGCTACGAATAAGTTGTTGAATAGTGGGCATGAGTATGGACGACTGGTGCGACCTAATTTTGAGCTAGACTTTGCAACAAATTCTAATTATGGCAATTTTTAGGCGGATGTGTCAACCGTAAAGGAATGACTGCATCCGCAAGTTTGAGTCGCATTGGGATTGGTGAAGCGAAAACCGCCGCCCATTAAATCTTCTGAGTAATCGAGTGTGAGGTCTTTTAGGTAGAGCCAGTGCTGTTCGTCTACGAGCAGAGCAATCCCTTGGCTTTCTAGAGAGCGATCGCTCTTGCGGACTTCCCCCTCAAAATCAATCGTATAAGCCCACCCCGCACAGCCGCCACTTTGCACGCCCAGCCTCAAATAAGACCGAGAGGGCGCATTGGCTTGAAGGCGGCGAATTTCACTAGCAGCAGATGGGCTTAAATGAATCATAACTTCTTAACAAGCAGGCTGAGGTTTGTTCGTCCGGGCGTAATCATCTTGATAGCGCACAATATCATCTTCGCCCAGATATTCCCCATTTTGCACCTCGATCAGTACCAAGGGAATCACCCCCGGATTTTCCAGGCGGTGGGGCGTGCATTGCGGCACATAGGTAGACTGATTGCTGTAGATCACCGTTTCTTGCTCGCCGCACGTCACCTTTGCCGTTCCCGAAACCACAATCCAGTGTTCGCTGCGGTGGTGGTGCATTTGCAAGCTCAGACGATGACCGGGTTTTACCTCAATCCGCTTAATTTTATAGCCTCTGCCCTCTTCCAAAACCGTAAAAGATCCCCAAGGACGCAATTCAGTTGCAGCAACACCTCTAGGAGCAACAGCCGCCGGTAAAGGTAAAGCAGGTACTTGAGCCATTTCTTGAAGTTGGGTCACGATCTAAGCCTCCATGAAGTCCAAGAATAATTGCTGCTGAGTCAACGGCACAACCAACCTATGGGTTCAGCCAAGCCAAACATAACAGATCCGTCTAGGGGGGTGTCACCCGCCTCTTGAGGATTAGAGTCAATTTACACCAACTCTTCATCTCATCGGCAGAAATTTGAAGGAACCTTGAACTCCAAACTTAACGAGGCGTTACAAAAATCCCCAAACCATTATGGACGCGGGCGACATTGCGGGGCGGACGATCGACTAACTGACCTCCTAAATAGAGGCTGGTTGAGCTTCCCCCGTCTAAATTCAGCGCTTCAATTGCGCCCATTCGCTGCATCAGTTGAGCCGTTTCCGCCAAGGTTGGCCCTAGACCATCAGCACGGTGATGAATCGCCGCTAAGATTAGTGTTCCCCGATCTGTAGTGGCGATCGCACTTCTGGGCGCTCTTTGTTGAATAAACGCCGTGCTAAACTGTTCGCCCTTAGCATCTAGCACCACTTGGCGATTTTGGACTAATAGCGGTCCTGCGCCGAGAATTTGGGGATATTGTTCAAACTCAGCAGGGGTTAAGCGGCTTTCAATTTGCAGGCGAGTCCCCGCACCCAAACCTTGAGCTGCCGTTCGAGGGCCGCGTACGGTTAAAAGATACCCATCTGAAGGAATGGCAACGGGGGCGGTTCCGGCGACGCCTAGCTGCTGCTGGGCAACGATTGTATTCCCCCGGACGATTAAAATCAGTTCGTTATTGGTGAGTGGGGTATAGTTAGGGCCCCATTCTGGGGTATAGCGAGATATGCCCGATTGAACATAGCCGCTATTGAGATACAGGATGGGGAAGCGGCTTCCTGTAGTCGTTACGAGGGTTTCTTGGAGGCTGAGGCGCGCCATTCTAAACTCGCCGCGATCGCTCCAAGCCACTGCCCCTCGGTTTAAAATCGGGCCCGATAGCCAGCGATTATCGCGACGAATTGCCCCTAGGGGTAACTGATTATTGCGATTAAAAAAGCCAGCATTAATGGCGGCGGCGGTTTGCCAGATGCGAGCGGTCTCTACAAGCGGTGCGGTTCCCACCTGGGTTTGAGGGTTGCTCCAAATGGGTTTAAGGGCAATCTCGGCTTGGCGCGGATCGACTTCTAACCAAATGACAGGAAAAGCAGAGGAACCGAGGGCAACTTGTTGCTGACGCCAGCGCACGCCAGGAGCCCAAAGAATATTTTTCTCCTCTAAGGCGACGGCGCGGACATCGATAATTAAGCGATTGGGATTGGCTAAGGTCCAAACCCTAGGGCGATCGCTAACAGCCGGTAAACCCACTTGCAGAGTCACCACATTGCCATTGTTGCTAAGTTTAAGGGAAGTGAGTCGATTGCCCGGTAGCGGTTTAAACGCTTTAATCAGCGCCGGGGAGACTTGAGCGTCTAGGGTAACGGTTAAACTTTGACCCTGTTGCACGACTTGCCAAGGGGTGGCGCGATCGAGATCGATGACAATGCGATCGCCCCAAGGTTGTTTGCCCTGTCGAATTCCCACAAACGTTGCGGGGGTGGAAGTAATATTTAGGGTATTGCCTTGAGCCTGCATTCGCCACCCATTGCGGCTAGCAAGTTCGCTAAGATCTAAATAGCGATATTGATTGCTCAGGCGGGTGGGTAAACTTAGAGCCGGTGCGGGCGATGAAGAGAACCACTGAATTGGCTGGCGGGCTAGATCGTTAGTGGTGAGTAACTCGACTCCCAAAATTTGCATCAATCCTGCATCGCTCATCCAGAAACGGGTTTCGCTTCCCTGTTGCCACTGACTCCAAGCCCCGGTTAAAGTCCGACCATTGAGAACAATTTGTGTCCCTTGTTGCAGCATGGTGGGCGCTTGTGCCCAGATGATTTGAGCGGGCGGGAGTTGTTGGCTGAGTAAAGTGGCGAGTTGAGCGGTGGTATGGGGTTCTGAGGAATCGACCTGGGAGGCGGTTAAGGTAATTAAGGCAGAAACGGCGATCGCTCTGAGCGAGCGATAATGACGCGGTTCTCGGTGCTTTGTCCCGGCGCAAGAGCGAGTTTTCCTAGAAAAGGGGCGAGAAGAATTCTGAGTCTGTCCCATGCATGTTGTCCTTATGAGGAGCGGAATCTTAGCTCAAATAGCATTCTCCGCATCTGTAAACTGACTTCCGCCAAGCGCGGTGAAAAACAGTCAGGGAAGCGCGATCTTAAGTTAGGGGTTAACTGCGCGGCTTGAGGTAAGAAATCGAGCCGCCGCAAGAGCGAGATCCGAACGATCCAGGCAACCTTATCAATTTTGGCGACTGGAGTTCGCGAAGTGCCATACCAGAGGTTAAAGTGTCGCAATTCGTTAAAGTGGCGATCGCTTTCCTAACGAGATTGCCGCATGGAGATGTTAAAATCCCCTGACGCTCTCTCGATTCTTTGACCGCATAATAGAAAAACAGTGCCAAGCAAGCGACAAAATCGCGCCCGCAAAATCTTCGACAAATTCGATCGGCTTTGTCCTAAACCCTCTAAAATAGCTTCCATCTTTGCGATCGCCCCTACTCTATTGGTGCTGGATCTTGTTTGCGCTCCGGCAGTCGTGCCAGGGATTGTCAGAAGCTAAGAAATTTTTTAGAATCTTAGCTCTATCCCTTGAGCGCCGAGTTAACCACCCAGTCGAGATTCACGATTTGCATCGCGTGCCGATCTGTTAATCGCGAGCAGCCCAGTTTAATTGAAACTCGATGTGGCAACCCCTCTCTCCTGCGCGAGTTAGACATCAAACAACCTCCCAATGGTATCGCCCGCAGCTACGAAGATGCCTTAGCGGTTGCCCAACGCATCGGTTATCCTGTAGTCGTGCGTCCCTCCTACGTTCTAGGGGGTCGGGTGAGGTTCCCCAGATTTTAGTCGGAATTTCGCTTTCCGATACGCTCTTGAGATAGTCTTGCAGAGGAACGGCCAATTTGAGGGGAGTTTGACCGCCAAATTGGATAATCACGCCTTCGGGTTTTTCGACTTCGATAATATTGAGAACGTCCTCTTTGGTCAGGGGTTCAAAGTAAAGGCGATCGCTCGTATCGTAATCGGTAGAAACGGTTTCTGGGTTAGAGTTAACCATAATGGTTTCAAACTCTTTATCCCGCAAGGAAAAGCTGGCGTGACAGCAGCAATAGTCAAACTCAATCCCCTGGCCGATGCGGTTGGGGCCTCCCCCTAGAATCATCACCTTACGACGATTCGTTGGGGTGACTTCAGTTTCTTCTTCGTAGGTGGAGTAATGATAAGGCGTGAAGGCTTCAAATTCTGCCGCACAGGTGTCCACTGTTTTGTAAGCCGGGACGATACCTAGAGACTTGCGATAGCCCCGGACTTCATCTTCAGTCGTTTTGGTGGCATAAGCAATTTGGCGATCGCTAAACCCTTTCTGTTTAATCTCCCAAAGTTGCTCTTTTGTCAAGTCTTGCAGGCGGCTGCGCTTGAGGAATTTCTCAGTTTCTAATAAAGAAACCATCTTATCGAGAAACCAAGGGTCAATCCCGGTTAACTCATAAATTTCCTCAACCGACATTCCCATCAGTAGCGCATGGCGAACGGTAAAGATGCGGTCGGGGTTAGGGGTTCGCAATCCTGCGCGAATTTGTTCTAAACTGGGGAGCATCTCAGAGCGATCGCATCCCCAACCCGCACGCCCGGTTTCTAAGCTGCGGAGGGCTTTCTGGAAGGATTCGCAAAATGTCCGACCAATAGCCATCGCTTCCCCAACCGATTTCATCTGGGTGGTGAGTACCGCAGGCGTTCCGGGGAACTTTTCAAAAGCGAACCGGGGAATCTTTGTCACCACATAATCAATCGTGGGTTCAAAGGAAGCCGGAGTTTTCTGGGTAATATCGTTAGAAATCTCATCCAACGTATACCCAACCGCTAGCTTCGCTGCAAACTTAGCAATGGGGAAACCCGTCGCCTTCGATGCTAACGCCGAACTCCGAGAAACGCGGGGGTTCATCTCAATCACAATCACATCCCCATCCACCGGATTCACCGCAAACTGGATATTAGAACCGCCTGTTTCTACTCCAATTTCGCGGATAATTTGAATCGACGCATCCCGCAAACGCTGATATTCTTTATCCGTCAGGGTTTGGGCAGGTGCGACAGTAATCGAATCGCCCGTATGAATGCCCATCGGGTCAATATTTTCAATCGAGCAGATAATCACCACATTATCTGCCAAATCGCGCATGACTTCGAGTTCGTATTCCTTCCAGCCAATCAAAGACTGTTCAATCAGAATTTGCGATACCGGAGACGCATCTAACCCGCTTTGGGAAATCTCTTCAAACTCTTCTTGGTTGTAAGCAATACCACCGCCAGCGCCCCCCAGGGTAAACGCAGGGCGGATAATTAAAGGATACGTGCCAATCTGATGCGCGATCGCTTTCGCTTCATCCAGGGTACTGGCAATTCCCGAAGGACAGACACTAACGCCTATCTTTTCCATCGCCTGTTTAAATAACTGGCGGTCTTCTGCTTTTTCAATTGCGTCTAACTTAGCCCCAATCAACTCTACGCCATATTTGTCTAAGACCCCTCGTTTTGCCAGTGCTACGGCGATGTTGAGGGCTGTTTGACCCCCCATAGTTGGTAGTAAAGCATCCGGTCGTTCTTTGGCAATCACCTTCTCGACCAATTCCGGCGTCAGCGGTTCGATATACGTCCGCTCTGCCGTCTCTGGATCGGTCATAATCGTTGCTGGGTTAGAATTGACGAGGACGACCTCGTAGCCTTCACTGCGTAGGGCTTTACAGGCTTGGGTACCAGAGTAATCAAACTCACAAGCTTGTCCAATTACAATCGGGCCAGCACCCAGAAGCAATATTTTTTGGATATCGTCGCGACGAGGCATAGGGGATTTTCGGGTTAAGAGTTGAAATTTGCAACTTGACCCCGTTAGGGCTGATTGCTAAATCCAGACCATTTTAAGGGGTATCGTTAGTAGATTTGTGAGTTGTTTATCTATTTTTCCTGACTTCTGCTTAATCAGTGCAAAGTTCCGAGTTCCGAGTTCCGAGTGGGAATTAGGAATTGGGGAACAAAAGCAGGGGGAGATATGGAGTCAACGACCGTTAACTGTTAACTGCAAACGCTGTCATTCCCACAGCAGCAAAATCAACTCCCTACTCTCTTACTCAGAACTCGGAACTCGGAACTTTGCACTGATTAAGCAGAAGTCAGGAAAAATAGATAAACAACTCAA
>JAAHGE010000090.1 GCA_010672635.1 Desertifilum sp. SIO1I2
TGGCATCGGTTATATTACCTGGGAAGGGACGCAACATTTCCCCTTACAGAAGCGCTTACCCAACCAAACGCCCATCGGCCCTGCGGCAACCCTAGCATTGATTGGCGATGCTAAACAGATGAGTTCTAAATGGGTTCGTGCCTGCTATTTCAAAAATTACGGCCCCTCTTTAATGTTAGGGGTGGGGGTAGCCTTTCCCGTATTGCAAGAAGCCATAGTGCAAGCCTGTGCGGTTCAGGATAAGGAGTTAGTCGCCCCCGTGGTGGATTTTTCCATTCCCCGCCGGGTTCGCCCTACCTTTGGCTTGGTGACTTACGCCCAACTGAAAACGGGGCGGATTTCCATTGAAGGGAAAACCGTTAGGGTTGCGCCGTTAGCGAGTCTTTATCTATCGCGTCAGGTGGCTCTAGAATTAAAGCAATGGATTGAAGCGGGTCAGTTTACTTTAACAGAAGCCGTTGCCCCAATTCCAATGGATCGCACTTTTGTCCCGCAGGATCGATGGGGTTCGCAGATGACTTTAGAATAGGCGCGATCGCAAATTTATCCTAAAAATTGCTAGGGTAGAGCAGATTTTGTTTGAGCTTGATTTGATAATTGCCCAGGAAGCGAACTCCGCCCATGTCCCTATTCCCTGTCATCTACGCCGATGAATTTTTGCTTCACGAAACCGGATGGATGCATCCCGAAAAGCCGGAACGCTTAACCGCTATTGTCAAAGCGCTAAGGGCTGCACCTTGGGCAGATCGTTTAGAGTGGCAGCATCCCACCCCAGTCGAACAACGTCCGGTAAAGCCACACTTAGAAAAGGTGCATACCTCCTCTTATATTGAAACTGTGCGCCGGGTGGCGAACCAAGGGGGCGGTTTTCTCGATCCCGATACGCCGCTTTCGCCTCGCAGTTATGAAGTGGCGACGCTGGCGGTGAGTGCGTGGTTAGATGGAATAGACCGGGTTTTGGGCGATAATGCACCGGCTTTTGTCCTATCGCGTCCCCCCGGACATCATGCACTCAAGGCAGATGGAATGGGATTTTGCGTGTTTGGCAATGCCGCGATCGCAGCTTACTATGCCTTAGCACAACCGGGAGTTCGCCGCGTTGCCATTCTCGATTGGGACGTGCATCATGGCAATGGTACCCAGGAGATGGTAGAGTCTCACCCCCAAATTGCCTATTGTTCGCTACATCAGTCGCCCTACTATCCGGGAACAGGTGAGGAAACGGAACGGGGATTTTATGAGAATGTGTTAAATTTACCCCTGTCGAGGGGAAGTGCGATCGCGCAATACGAACCCCTGTTTGCAGATAAGATTATCCCCTTTCTACAAAACTTCAATCCCGATTTGCTGATTGTCAGCGCGGGTTATGATGCTAATGCAGACGATCCCCTAGCGGGAATTTCCCTGCAACCCCAAGATTATGGCACGCTGACTCGCTATTGTTTGCAACTCACGCGCCACATCCTCTTCGGCTTAGAAGGTGGCTATGATTTCAACAGTCTAGCGCGATCGGTGGTAGCAACTATTGAAGCGTGTTTGCTGGAATCATAATCGAAGTGGGGTTGAGGCGACAAAACCCAACCCTTCTAAATAACTTACAAAATCTAATGTAGGTTGGCGTTAAGCAAAGCGAAACCCAACATCCGCGACAGTTGCGATCGCCTATGCTCAGGCTAACCTAACTTTATCAGTCAACCAGCCCAAGAGTTCAATGAGCGATCCGCTGCCATCCTCCTAACCCTAATCTTGTACCCGTGCGATCAAAATGATAGAGGTAGGCTTTCGCGTGTGAGGATGTAAAGGTTCTCGGATTTCTAATAACGAAAAACCACTTTCAGTCAATAACCTAACCCAGCTTTCCAGCGTTCTAAAATACCAGGGGGGCGGATCGGAAAAATCCGAACTAAACCCCACCCAAGAACCCTCTCGCCAACCCTCCTCATACGGCACATCGCCGCAAGCCATTAGAGGATGCAACGTTTGGATAATAAATGTCCCTTGAGGATTCAGTAGCGAAGGAATTGCACCTAATAAAGTTTCTACCGATTCTTGACCAAACAACGAGAAATTACAAACTGCCGCATCTACTGTAATTTTAAGTTGACCGGCTGCAATTTCGTCATAGGAAGCAATCCGAAAATCTCCCCCTCTTATCTTTTGGGCTTGTTCGATCAAATTCGGAACTACATCTACTCCAATTCCTTGAATATTCCGGGTTGCCAGTTCGCGTATCAGCCACCCTTCTCCGCAACCGATATCGAGAACAGACTGCGGGAAACGACTGGTAATTGCTGCAATAATAGCTTGATTTGTAACTAGCTTGCGGCTTTCAATCTGTTCGTTACGGACTGTACTCACCCACGGCGAAGCATTTTTAAACCATGAACGAACAATCTTTTTCTCACTAGGTGAATTCAGACTCATTCACGCCATTCTAACCTGTAATTCTATCTCTTAAGACTACAACAATTTATATAGCCGCAACGAGATCAAATCACGACTTATAGCGATTCTAAATCAAAAGGTAAAAATTCTCTAACTCCCCTCGCCCTAGGAAGAGGAGACGGGGGTGAGGGAAAGTTCCCAAATCAAAATAAAGATTAGGATGCTACCCATCGCAGCAAACACTGAACCCTTGCTGATTTTCCACTCAGCCCTTTAAACAAATAGGGTGTCAGGTCGCTAACCCAACACCCCAATATTAGATTAAATACCCCACAAGTTACAGTAAGCAATTAGATAACACCAGGACCTCTTCCCCGCTTATCTTCTTCCATCGTTAATTTGCCATCTTTATCTTGATTCGCTTCATATAATTCTTCTTTACGATGTTCGGCATCTTCGGCGTACTCCTCTTTGAGATCGCCCGGTTCGTCAACATACATTTCGGGTTCAATTGCGAAATTGTCAACTAACCCTTCCTTATCGACTGTATATCCACTGGTGGTATCCATGCTGCCACCGCCAGTTTGTTCATTTTCTTCTCTAGCAATTTCCTTGGGAGTTTGCTTAAAAGAACTGCCTTCCCGTTCTTTACGGGCTGCGGTTTCAGCAGGAACTATACCGCGATCGTAAGTATCAACGTCAACGCCAACTTCTTTTTTAGGTGTTTTAGGATTCTGTTTATCTGTAGCCATTGATGTAACCTCAAAACATAAACTCAATGATTCGATCTAAACAGATTCACGCCCGCAAACGATACTACCCATAGACATATCTGGGCTAACCAAGCTGCATAGGATCAACATCTATCAAAAGACTTATTGCAGGCGGACAATGTGCTTTTAATTCAGAAAGTATCTGCATTTGGGTAGAAGTATTTGAGGGAAATTTCAGTAATATCTGCCAGCGGTAACGGTTCGCCACTCGCATCACCGTCGCTGGGGCCGGGCCGAGTATTTCGTAAGGTGCAGTGGGGGAGTCTAAAAGATTAGCCAACTGTTGGGCCGTTTGTTCCACCAAATTGAGATCCACCCCCGATAAGCGCAAGAGAATTAAACGCCCGTGGGGAGGATAGTTTAAAGCCGCCCGTTGGGTGAGTTCTGTTTCCACAAAGCGGGCATATTCATGGCGGCGAACGGCTTCAATGACTGGATTTTCGGGGGTGTAGGTCTGTAAAATCACTTGTCCGGGATCGTCCCCTCGGCCCGCCCGTCCTGCAACCTGGGTGAGGGTTGCACAAGCTCTTTCGCTGGCGCGATAATCGCTTAAATGCAGCAGTCCATCGGCGGAAACGATGCCGACTAGAGTGACGCCCGCGAGGTCTAACCCTTTGGTCAGCATTTGGGTTCCCACTAAAATATCGGCTTCTGCGTTGGCAAAGCGGGTTAAAAGGGTGCGGTGGGCGTCTTTGGTGCGGGTGGTGTCGCTATCAAAGCGGACGATCCGCAAACTCGGATACAGCTTTTCTAACTCCTGGGTAACGCGCTGGGTGCCGCTACCGAAATGTTTGAGATAGGGGGAGTCGCATTGGGGACAGCGCTGGGGATGCAGTTGGCTGTAGTTGCAATAATGGCAGCGTAAATGGGGGGTGGCGCGTTCGTGGATGTGGTGATAGGCGAGGGAAACGTCGCAATGGGGACATTCAACGACATAGCCGCAACTGCGACAGGAGACGAAGGTACTGTGTCCGCGACGGTGGATGAAGAGGATGCCTTGTTTATTTTCAGCTTGAAGCTGGGCGAGGGCGGTTTGTAGGGAACGGCTGAAGATGGAACGGTTGCCTTCTTGGAGTTCCCGGCGCATATCCACAATTTCGACTGGGGGCATGGGACGGGCATAAACCCGTTGGGGGAGGCTGAGGTAGCGGGTGTTTTGCTGGAGAGTTGCCCAGGTTTCTAGGGAGGGGGTGGCGGAACCGAGAACAAGGGGACAGTCTTCGAGTTGCGATCGCCATTGCGCGACGGTTCGGGCATGATAGGTGGGGGAGGGTTGGTCTTGTTTAAAGCTGCTGTCGTGTTCTTCGTCGAGAATAATGAGTCCGAGTTTGGGTAAGGGGGCGAAGATCGCCGAACGGGTACCGATAATAATTTGAGGGGTGCCTTGAATAGTGCTGCGCCAGGTGTCGTAACGTTCGCCGTCGGATAGGGCGCTGTGATAAACGAAGACTTGGTTGGGAAACCGGGCGCGAAAACGGTCTGTCAGTTGCGGGGTGAGGCCAATTTCGGGGACGAGAACGAGGGCGGATTTTCCTTGAGATAATAAAGGGGCGATCGCTTGCAGGTAAACCTCGGTTTTGCCGCTGCCCGTGACGCCATGCAAGAGGATTTGTCCATATCCCGTTTGTTGGGTAATTTGGTTTAAGGCTTCGCTTTGGGCGTCGGTTAGGGTTTTGGGGGTATCGACTGCTTGCAATATCCCGGAGTTGCGCCGCAAGACTTCGCGTTCTTCGCTCAAAACATATCCTTTTTGTTCTAAGGCTTTAATGACGCTAGAACTGGTTTGGCAAGTTTGCAGCAGTTCGCTTAACCACAATTCGCCCCCGCGCTGGCGCAGAACTCCCAAGACTTCTTGCTGTCGCGGTGTCACATCTGCGGGCAGGCTATCAACTAAGAGGGTAACGGCTTTTTGCAACTTCGGGCGCGAGGGGGTGGGGGGTTCGAGGTAGCTTTCTACCCAACGGCGCTGTAATAGCGCTTTTAATCCCCAGTCTGCACCTTTGACTTTATTTTTAAGATAGCGCCATGCCAAATCTTGGGTTTTGCTGGCTTGCAAGAGTTCTAGGAGTTGGCGGGAGGCGGGGGATAAAAAGGGGTCAATTGTAACGGCGGTTTGTTCAACCAGGCGGATGCGGCGCTGGCTGCGCTTGAGCAAGCCGGGGGGTAAGGCGACGCGCACGACTTGCATCAGGGGGGTGTAATAATACTCGGCAACGCGGTTGAGCAGTTCCCAGTAGGTGGGGCCGAAAAAACCAGCACTGACAATTTCTTCAATATTGCGGACTTTATCGGGGGGTAAACTGGGGGGCAGCGAGGGAATGGCTCGAATGGCGATCGCACCTAGTTGTTGACCGCCAAAGGGAACGCTTAAGATATCTCCACTCTGCACCTTTAGGTGAGGCGGTACTTGGTAGATATAGATACCTTGCGTCTCCGGACAATCGACTAAAACTTCCCAATAGCGATCGCTCTCCCCAGGGGAGCTATAGACAGTACCCGGTTCAGCTACAACAACCCCAAGGGGACAAAACGCATTCATAGTTCTTCCCAGCGCGTGCGGCAAATCGTAGTGAAATTCTATCAAAATCAAGCCTGCCCGCGAGGGCGATGCTCTCATTGGCAATCAATATTTGTGCTTGCTTCCCGCTTCGATCTAGAAGAGGCATTTTGCTAAGGGCGATCGACTGCTAAGAGCGGTTAATTTAATGTTTTCTTAAGGAGGTTGTCCGTATCAAATGTAACAGGAAATCCGTCAATTGATGCACAGCGTTCGCCGCTCAACCCCATTCATTTTACCTCTTTGGTTCAATTGAGCGTTGCCTCAAATGAGATTAATATCTTGGCTGATAGGGTAAACCGATTATTCGGTGTCATTGGGGGGAATTCCCCACTCTTTCTTGTTCAAAACAAGAGCAATTTGACAAGAGCAGCATGAGGCAAAAGCCAGTTTACTGGTAAGGGGGAAAGTGTAAGAACCAATACAGCAATTTAGAATTTGCAGTCTAGTAGTACAAAAGCGCAATGCTAAACGAAGCGATTGACAAACCAGCCGAGAGACCCTGGCAATCGAGATTTGTTCGGCTACAATTTAAGCAAGAGGAAAACTGCTTAGTGCTTCTGTAATTCAGAAAACAACTTTAATCTCAACTTTCCGTTTAAGTATTAGAATATTCCAGCTCAAGCCCTCAATTGAGCTTTTGCAAGCCTACAATTGGTCTATTGAGATTAAACTCTCCTCGTAAAACTGCCGATTCTCAAGCGCTGCGAAGCTTGAAACCTAAAACGCATCAAAGCTGTTCTAAAACCCCAATTATTCTGTCCCCAGTCAATCACTCCTATTCGTAGTTTAATTATGACCAAACTTGATAATGCATTAACCCTAGATTCAACGATCGAGGAAAATACAGACTTTCTCTCCGTCGGGGTCGGCAATGATGATTATTTAACGCTATCGAACTTAGAAGACGAACCGGAGGAGCGGATTGAAGTTGGCTTGTCAACCCCCTACAAAAGTTCGGGAAGTGACGATACCGTTGGGGCATTTCTCAAAGAAATGGCTCGCTACCCCCTGCTAACGCCCGAAGAAGAAGTCGAACTCGCTCGCGCCGTGCGCTTTCTCGGCGAGGTTGAGGAACTCAAAGAAGAACTCACTGAAGTTCAAGGAACCCCTCCAAGCTTTGCTCAACTGGCAATCACCTTAAACCTGACTGAAGAAAACCTGCAAATGCGCCTTTCTCGCAGTCGTATGGCCAAACGCAAAATGATTCGGGCCAACTTGCGCCTAGTGGTGTCCATTGCCAAGCGTTATTTAAACCGGGGCGTTCCTTTTCTAGATTTAATTCAAGAAGGATCTTTAGGTCTCAATCGAGCCACAGAGAAATTTGACCCCGAAAAAGGCTATAAATTTTCCACCTATGCCTACTGGTGGATACGCCAAGGCATTACCCGTACCCTCGCCAACAATGGTCGGACGATCCGCCTGCCGATCCATATCGTTGAAAAACTCAATAAGCTCAAAAAAGTTCAACGCGAACTCAAGCAAGAACTCAAACGCAACGCGAATGAAAACGAACTAGCCGAAGCCCTCGATATTCCCTTAGATCAACTGCGCTATCTCCAACAAGTCCGCAGGCGATCGCTCTCATTAAACCATCGCGTTGGTCAAGAAGAAGATACCGAACTCCTCGACCTCCTCGAAGATAGCAGCACGCGATCGCCCGAAGCCCAGATGAGCGAAACCATGATGCGCCAAGACCTCTGGGAAGTCCTCGCCGACGTACTCACCGAACGCGAAAAAGACATCATCTCCATGCGTTACGGCCTCATTACCGGCGAACCCTACACCCTAGAAGAAGTCGGAGGCTTATTTAACCTCTCGCGCGAACGCGTCCGCCAAATTCAAACCCGCGCCATGCGAAAACTCCGTCGCCCCCAAGTCGCGCAGCGATTGAAGAGTTGGCTGAAGTAGAAGAGGATGGGGAGATGGGCTGACAGGTGTAGGTTTTTAACAGTTAGGAGGAGTTAAAGGCAAAGAAATTGTCAACAGGAGTAGGAGGAAAAGAACTCCAGCAATGTCGCATCCAGTGCTAGGGCAATTTTAATTCTCTGACGCTTGTAGCTCTCACTCCCCTTCTTCTTAGGAGGCGCTTAGGGATCGCAGCGAATTTCCAATAGAAAGCCATCAGGATCGTAAAAGTAGATTCCGCGTCCGGTGGGGCGAGTGACGGGGCCGCTATCGATGGGGACTGAGTGCGATCGCAAAACCTCTACTGCCCGGTCAAACTCTTCTGGATCGATATCAAACGCTAGATGTCCGGCGCGGGTAAATTCCTGTTGCGGGTCGGGATCGGGAGGGGTTAAGTTAGGTTTCCAGAACAGATCGAGGATTGTACCATCGGGGGTGACAAAGTTGGCGACTTCTCCGGCTTCTACCAATTTGACTAGGGTTTTGGGGACTTCTGCACCTGTGAGTTCGTGCAACCCTAAAATATGACCGTAGAAGTAGCGGGAGGCGTCCATATCTCGGACATGTAAGGCGATGTGGTGAACTTTGCGTAAGTCACCACGCTGCAAAACAGGGGTTTGGGTGAGATCGGATAGCATGGTGCGATCGCTCCTCGGCTGCATTTCTTTGATTGTAATCAAACTCCCCGATCGGGTTGTGCTGCGGACGCGCTAATACAAGAAAGGCTCAGATCGTTTCGATCTGAGCCTCTTCAAATGTAGACAAGCCCCTATAGACTAGGAGATGCCAAAAGCTTTAGTAGCTTCTAGAATAGCGATCGTTGCGACGACCGCCGCCAAAGGAACCAGTGTTTCTGTTTTCGCGAGGCTTAGCTTTATTGACTTTCAGGTCGCGACCCATCCATTCTGCGCCATCAAGAGCTTCAATTGCTGCATCTTCTTCGGCGTCGCTGCTCATTTCAACAAAGCCAAAACCGCGCATCCGACCCGTTTCGCGGTCAGTTGGAAGCTGAACGCGCTTTACTGAACCATATTCTGCAAAAACTGCGTTTAGGTCAGCTTCCGTCACCTCATAAGAGAGGTTGCCTATATAAATCGACATCAACTATCTCCAAAATTCGGAAAGTGTAGAGAGTGAGGTTTCGGAGACAAGTCTGTCAAGAAAGAAGGAAAAAAACCTGTCAATACTCAAAACAAATGCTGCAACCGATACTTATCCTCGATACTCACCATAACACTTAAAAAGGGCTTTGGGCAACACTTTGTCAATATTTTCGCAGATTTCGTGCGAAACCTAGGCAGGGCAAGCCTCCGAGAAATTACCGGAAAAATTCTCCTCCGACCAAGCGCCCCTCTGCAAATTCCGTATTTCCTGGGGCAGTCTAACGAGTCGTTAGACTAGAGAAGAAATGGCACTTCCGCCAACGCTCGCCTTCTGTATGAACGATCTCCCTAACCCTCCCTCTGTTTGGCAACAACTCAAGAAACAAGAAATTACTTGCGATCGAGCGATCCAACTTTTAGTCGATAGCGAGGGAATGGTGAAACTCGAACGACTCGATCCGGAAGTAAGTTTCCGCTTTTGGCGGGAGTTTCCCGATCGCAATGGGCTTCCCCCTCTGATTCCCCTTTTATTGTGGCGGAATTGCTATTACCTGGGAAGTCCCGTTCCCATTGGATCTGAAGTGATTCGCAAAATTAGCGATCGCACCTTCACCGACATCAAAATTATCTCCATTTCCGATAAAAGTTACCGCACCTGGTTCCATTCCCAAAACTTCGACCACACCCGGATCAGCGCCGCGCCCTTAATTAATCCCTTAACGGGCGAAGTCGAGCAAGAAAACATCAGCGAAGTTACAGAACTCTACCTCTCCAAAGCCGTTGGGCAAATTAGCCGAATTAAAACCATTATTTCCGGCGCGCTCCGCAACCGCGCCAGCGATATCCACCTCGAACCGATGGCGGATGGCTTAAGAGTCCGTTACCGCATTGACGGGGTTTTGCGCGATATCACCACCCTTTCTGTTGATATTAGCCGCCGGGCGATCGTCGCCCTTAAAGTCATGTCCAACATGGATATCGCCGAAAGCCGCTGTCCCCAAGATGGACGCATTGGCGAACATTATGCCACCACCGACGCCGAACAACTGGGAATGGATATGCGCGTCAGTACCCTTCCCTGCGTATGTGGAGAAAAAGCCGTTATTCGCCTCCTCCCGCGTCAAAACCCCTTTTCTGCGGTCAAAGACCTCGGCTTTACCCCCAGTAGTTTAGAAATTTATAAAAGCTGGCTGGAACAACCCCAAGGGATGATTATCCTCACCGGGCCAACAGGTTCGGGGAAAACCAGCACCCTATATACTAGCTTGCAAGCCGTCGCTACCGAACAGGTGAACGTCGTCACGGTTGAAGATCCAGTTGAGTATGTCTTACCCGGAATTACCCAAACCCAAGTTCACGAACGCGCCGGAATGACCTTCGCTGCCGGATTGCGTGCCATTCTCCGCCAAGACCCCGATATTATTATGGTGGGCGAAATTCGCGACCAGGAAACCGCAGAAACCGCCGTCAGAGCCGCTCTAACGGGTCACTTAGTCTTTACAACCCTCCATACGAACGATGCGGTTGGAGCCATTCCCCGCCTCAAGGACATCGGCCCAGACCCCGGTTTAATTAGCGATGCCCTGTTGGGAATTGTTGCCCAGCGTTTAGTGCGCCGCGTCTGTCCCCATTGCGCTCAACCCTATATCCCCACCCTAGAAGATTTCAATCGCTTGGGCATTTCTCCCCAAACTACTTCTACCGAAGGATGGCAGCGCGGTGCAGGGTGTGCAAAATGCTTTCATTCCGGCTATTTAGGGCGAGAAGCCATTATTGAGTTATTAGATGTGGACGATCGCATTCGCGAACTCATCTATGATGGTACGCTCACCCAGTTGCACCGCTACCTCCGCGAGAGTGACTTTACCTCATTTTTAAAGGCGGCGATCGCCAAAGTCACGGCCGGAGCCACCACCGTCGAGGAAGTCGTGCGCGTTCTCCCCCGCAACTCCTTCCATCACCGCACTGCTAAAAATCTTCCCTCCACCCCCCTCAAACACTTGCAGGTGCAATAACAATGACTGTTTCTGCGGTTGTGAGCGATCGCCGATCTGGTAGGGTTTGTCGCGAACCCTACAAATGATGATTTTTCCGATCTGGATAGCCCTCAAATGCTTACCCAGAGGATTGTATAGATACGTAGTAGAGTGCGTCGTGACGCACCCTAAAAGTGGGCACTCTATGTAATACAACCCACCGATTATTCAGATGTCAAATTACAGACGACCCCACGTTGCTGGCGGGACTTACTTTATTACTCAGGTTACCTATCAGCGTCAACCTTGGCTATGCAGCGAACTGGCTCGTACGGCTTTGCGGGCAGCAATCAAATCGGTGCGTCAACACTACCCTTTTTCAATTGATGCATTTGTGTTGCTGCCTGACCATTTTCACTGTATTTGGACACTGCCCCCAAGAGATAGTGATTATTCAACTCGATTGCGTTTAATCAAAGGTTTTGTTACCAAACAATGCGGTAATCAGCTTGCTCTCCCTTTAGTTGTTTCAGCCTCTCGACAAAAGCGAGGGGAACAGAATCTCTGGCAACGGCGGTTTTGGGAGCATTTGATTCGTGATGAAGAGGATTTTGCTCGGCATTGCGATTATATTCACTACAATCCCGTAGCGCATGGGTTATGTCAAGTTCCTCAACACTGGCAGTTTTCTAGCCTACATCGATTAATTACAGCAGGAGTCTATGCGCCAGATTGGGGAATGGACAGTAAAAGCGTTGAACCCCCAAGTTGGGGTGCTGGCGAATAAGTAGGGTGCGTCACGACGCACCCTACAAGATCGGCGATCGCACTTCATCGTGGTTGGGAGCTATACATTATTGCAGGTGGAGCCGGATCGAGTGGTTCTTTTGATGGCATAGATGTTGATGACATCAACGTTCCAAGGGAAGTTTGGAAAGTTATTGTGGTTCTAGCACCTGGTCAAACTATAGATGATGTGACAGTCAATACGCCTGTAATCGCTGTTAGTATTCCTAACGAGACTTTTCGAGGAGTGCCAATTCCACCAGACGCACCAGACCCAACTAAATGGTCAACCTGGATAACAACTGTTGACAATATCGAAAATTCAACAGGTCTTAACCTTCTCTCAAATCTTCCAGATGAAATAGAACAAGCAATAGAAAGAGATACATACTCTGGTCCAATTACAGTGGATACCTTTCCACTTTTAGATTCACTCCTATCTGCAAATCTTCTGAGCGCTGGCTTTGCAGAAGATTCACAAACAGCGATCATTCCTGACAGTACCGTCGGGCATGGTGGTGTTACAGAGAATA
>JAAHGE010000900.1 GCA_010672635.1 Desertifilum sp. SIO1I2
TCAACACCCCGCAAAATAGGGAAAATTGACCTTGACGACGCGCCACCTCTACCCAAAGGAGTTGTTCGGGAAGTGCAAACGCCTCCGCAAAGGTTTGCCAAGTTGGAGTTAAGGCAGAATAAGTAGTTTGTGAGATAACCTGCAACAGATCCTTGAGAATACGCTGTTCGCGATCGTCGAGCAAATAACACTCGTAGGGGTTTGCGGGGTGTTGAAACACCGCCTTCGTTAATTGCACCCTAGCATCGCGAATGGCGTTCGCCGCATCGGGACAAGCTAGCATCAGATCGTTCCAGTCTGCGGGGTGCAGAGCAACCGTAAGTTGCTGGCGCGTCCAGCGTTCGAGATCCTCCACTCCATCTAAGATAGTGGGAATTTGCTCTGGGAACTGTTTCCGATTGAAAAGACGGTCTTTTAACCAAGTTTCTGGGGAGACAATAAATAGTCCCCGAAACTCAGCACCCGGCCAGCGATCGCCCGTTTGAATCGCTTTTGGCGTACCGATCCATTGTTGCAGTCGGGGAATTTCCACCATCAACAAGCGTTGCTGGACGCTTGGCGGCGCGACGAGAATGACGGGTTCGGGCCACATCAGCACGGGAACGAGGTAACTAAGGCGATGTCGTCCTTGATATTCGCCAAATATCCCCGTTTGAATTAAAGCACTTCTTCCCAAACGCAAGGCACGGGCCACCAGCCGCGCCATCGTCAGTTGATGGGGCCAGGAGGGTTCGCCAGAGGAACGCAGGAAGGCGCGGAGTTGCTGGTGGACTTCTACCTCAATCACAGGTTTGCATCTTGGGGGTTGTAAAGTGACTTGTTCTATTTTGACATCTGCCACCCCCGATGTTGGCTGATGGGTTGGAGAGGGGAAACTTGCCAGTTGCAATTTTTTGGGGAGCTTTAATTAGAACTTTCTTAAGAATTCAGGAAGCCCAGAGAGGTCAAAATGGAACTTGGCATCGGGTTCAGTTTACACAGTCTGGCGCTAGGGATTTTCTGCTCCAAGGCTCTGCGAACGTTAACACAAGCTGTCATGCTGAAATTACCAAAGTGCGCGATCGCTTCAATAATAGTCCTAATGCTTTTCTGCGGAGTCTTTCCATCGATCCAGACTCTTTAGCACCTGGAAATCGACCGATGGCGATCGCTACTCTACTTTTTTACTATGATAGATATGTATTGCTGAGTATTCGTTGGATCGTTTTTTGTGGCGAAAGATCGCTTTCATCAAGTTGTGAAGACTGCCTTAGTTAAAGAGGGATGGCACATTACGCAAGATCCTTTACAACTTAAAGTTGGCGGCGTAGATATGGAAATCGATCTCGGAGCCGAAAGACTGATTGCTGCTGAACGAGAATCCGAAAAAATTGCAGTCGAAGTCAAAAGTTTTTTAGCCAGTGCCTCTGCAATTTCTGAGTTTCATACAGCACTCGGTCAGTTTATCAATTATCGGGCGGCTCTGCATCAAACGGAACCGGATCGCGTTCTTTATTTAGCAGTACCCGATTTAGCGTATAACGATTTTTTTCAGCGCGACTTTCCAGCTTCAATGCTACGAGATTATGAAGTCAAACTCATTGTTTATGCGATTGACTTGGAGAAAATTGTTCAATGGAAACTTTAGAAAATAAATTAATA
>JAAHGE010000901.1 GCA_010672635.1 Desertifilum sp. SIO1I2
GAAGCTAGATACCCCCGCCGCTCTAGAACAATGGCAAGCGCCTGCAAACTCATAACCAAATCTTGAACAAATTGACGGTGCTGCTCTGCTAATCTTATAAACACCTCATTTCCTCCAATCACCACAATATTTTAGATCTTTTGACTTTTTTTTATATTTTCTTAATCTTATCGTTCCCCCAAACTGGATGACTTCAGTAAAACTTCTCAATAAGTTTAAATAAATTAATGAAAAAGTCGTCAATTCTGTGCTTTAGCTTAGATCGACTGATTCCCTAATAAAGTAGCAGGAGCCACAATCTGAATAAATCCCCCAAACGAGTGACTGCAAAACTGTTCAAAAACTGGATTTATAGAAGAGTCCCGGTTGTTGCCAACGTAGGATTAGCAACAACCTTTATCTCCTAAAACCCCGATCGTCGGGAGGCGAAGTGAGTTATTGAACTTCCCACAAGCCTAATCCCGGTCCAATAAAGCGCACAGTTACCCAAATTGCTATCATCAGACCAATTCCCCACCAGGCTCCTGTTGTTGTCCACTTAACAAACTGTTCAGCTTGGCTTTTGCTAATGGGTACCCAGGGCAAAATGTTAGCTTCTTGACCGTACTTCTCTCCGAGCGCTTCTTTACGACGTTTAGCTTCACCCATAACCTAAGACTTGCAACAGAAAACAGATGGATTGATAATAACGTCTGCTTGGGCAAGCGCACCCCCTACCTTGATAAAACTTACGACAATCGTTCTTCTGCTCAGGAGAAAATTAATGTTCGCCCAATTCCTCGTAAGTGAGCCACTGAGTATCTAAATAATTAATTCTGGCCAAAGGACTGAGGGCGGCAACCACTTGTTGCCCGTAACTGCGGTGAAGCACGCGGCTATCTAAGAGGGCGACAACGCCTTGGCGATCGCGAACGGGTGCGATCGCCCGTTGTAACTCATTCAACGCTGTCGGAAAGAGGTATAAGCGAAACCAATCTAAACGGCGGCGCTTGTAATAAGCCACCCTAGCTGCAACCAAGGGATTTTCTAAAGAAGGGATGGGTAAAGTAGCGATCGCCAACAGCACCGGAGACGGAAGCACCATCTGATGTTCCCGCCAAAACTCCCAACCCGTCACCAAAATCCCATTATCGTCCAAACAGGTTTTTTCAACCTGAACCCGCGAGCCAAACTCCGCCGCAAGAACCGAACCCACTTGCGCCTTAAGCGGCGTATCATCAACCAACAGAACCGTTAAACCCGCAACTTCCCGGTTCACCCCCAGCAAAGACCGCATCTGTTTAAGTAACGCTTGTTGAAATTGAGGCGTATTCGGCAAAGGCAACCCTTCTGGTAAATAGAGGTGAATCAATTCTTGATGGCGATCGAGAGAAAACTTAACGCACGTCAGATCGCCTAACCCCAAATTTCCCCGATAAATCTGAGCTTCTGCTTCTAAATCTAGCGCTCCCCCGATTAGAACCACGGGTTGTTGCAACCAAACCGGACTCAAGATCGAAGCTAACTCAAGGGGAGCGCAAAATAGGGAAAATTGACCTTGACGACGCGCCACCTCTACCCAAAGGAGTTGTTCGGGAAGTGCAAACGCCTCCGCAAAGGTTTGCCAAGTTGGAGTTAAGGCAGAATAAGTAGTTTGTGAGA
>JAAHGE010000902.1 GCA_010672635.1 Desertifilum sp. SIO1I2
CGAGATAGCCAAAGCCTGCCCCTCGCGTTAACAAGTCCATATCAATGTTGTATTCGGAGGCGTAGTAGCAGATCGGTAAACCGGCTAGAAAAATAATGATGGAAACAATAACAATCGCCCAAAAAGAATTCGCAAATCCGTAGCTAATGGCAAGCGAACCGCCTATTGCTTCTAGGGCTAAAAAGGAAATTCCCCCAATTGCGGTATTGGCAACGAGAAGTTCCGACCATTTTCTAAAAGACTTTGGGGTAAAGCGTAAGGCATAGTCTTCTAGGGTTTCAGTGGCTACCCAAGTGTTATAGTCGCGTCTTGCTTTAACAACTTTTGACGCTAAAGGAATAGACATAAGCGATTGTCTCTAAATCTACTGAACGCGAACAGATAAGCCTGAACAATGGGTAGAGCGGACTGAATTCATCGCCCAAAGGTTAATGAGTGAATGCTTCCCTGAGATGCTATTCCACTCGCCTCAAGCGGGCAGATTTCGATCTTCATTAACCCGGAAACACAGCTAGATCGAGTATCACTAATGTATCTGCGATCGCGCGCACGCGATCGTTGTGAGAAATACCATTTTTAAGATTCCCGATAATTCCCCAGAAGTAACATTAATAGATTAAAAAAATGTTATGGCAATAATCCAGACCCGAACGCCTTCACAATTTTCCATGCAAAAATCCCCCACCCGAAGGTAGGGGATTTTTCTAATGACCTAAAGCTAAGGGTTTAGCTTAACCGAACTTACCTGCTGTTGAAGCAATCACGAAGGCGGCATAGGTGAGGACAAAGCCAACGGTGAAGTGAGCTAAACCTACTACGCGACCTTGAATGATCGACATCGCAACCGGCTTGTCTTTCCAGCGAATCAGGTTCGCCAGAGGAGTACGCTCGTGCGCCCAGACGAGAGTTTCAATCAACTCTTGCCAGTAACCGCGCCAGCTAATCAGGAACATGAAGCCAGTTGCCCAAACCAGGTGTCCAAAGAGGAACATCCAGGACCAAACAGCCAGGTTGTTCATGCCGTACGGGTTGTACCCGTTGATGAGCTGCGAAGAGTACAGCCATAGGTAGTCGCGGAACCAACCCATGAGGTAGGTCGAAGACTCATTGAACTGAGCCACGTTACCTTGCCAAATGCCCAGGTGCTTCCAGTGCCAGTAGAAGGTTAACCAAGCAATGGTGTTCAGCATCCAGAACATGGCGAGGTAGAAAGCGTCCCAAGCGGAGATGTCGCAAGTACCGCCACGGCCAGGACCATCGCAAGGGAAGGCATAGCCGAAGTCTTTCTTGTCGGGCATCAACTTGGAGCCGCGAGCATCCAACGCACCTTTAACCAAGATTAAGGTGGTGGTGTGCAGGCCAAGAGCGATCGCGTGGTGAACCAAGAAATCGCCAGGACCAATGGTTAGGAATAAGGAGTTGGTACCGCTGTTGATGGCATCCAACCAACCGGGCAACCAAACGTTACCGTAGTTGGGCCAAGCAGTGGTCGCAATGCTATCCGGGTTGGACAGCAGCACATCCATACCGTAGAGGGCTTTACCATGAGCCGCTTGGATGAATTGAGCAAACACAGGCTCAATCAAGATTTGCTTCTCAGGGGTTGCCTTCGGCACCCCTGAGAAA
>JAAHGE010000903.1 GCA_010672635.1 Desertifilum sp. SIO1I2
GTTACCACTCAAACCGCAGGCTTATTAAATGCTGAACGTTTGAGGGGCGATCGCGCCGTGATCGCCTACGAACCCATTTCTAATAGTAATTGGGGATTGGCGATCGCCATTAACAGTCAAGAACTCTACGCCACCATCGATCGACAAGTCATTCGGGTGGGAATTGCGATCGCTATCCTGAGCCTACTCGGAACGGGAGGAATAATCTTATTATTGCAACCCCTCGCAGGTCAGGCGATTGTCACAACCGACGAACTCGAACGCCAAGTTCAAGAAAAAATGAACTTACTGGCCGAAAAAACCACCGCCTTGCAAACCGAACAAAACAAGCGCAGCGTCTTAGAAGCAGCGCTGCAACAAATGGATGAGTTGCAAGCTTCCTCCAAGCAAGTGACGCAACAGGCCCGTACCGTTGACCTAGGGGCCCAGCAAGCCCTCGGTTTGACCCAACAAGGGGCGGCATCGGTAGATCGCACCCTAGAAGGGATGCAGACCCTACAAACAACCGTAGAAGCGATCGCCCAACACAGCCAATCTCTGAATCTCAGCGCCGAACAAATTGGCACAATTACCACCTTAGTGTTTGAACTGGCCAATCAAACCAATATGCTGGCTTTAAATGCCGCAGTCGAAGCCGTTCGCGCCGGAGAGAAAGGGAAAGGGTTCGCCGTCGTCGCCGCCGAAATTCGCAAACTCGCCGATCAAAGCCGTCAGTCTGCCTCGCGCATCGATCGACTGGTGGGCGATATTCAAAAACTCGTCCGCACTGTCACCCAAGCCACCACCGAAGGCAATCAAACCGTACAGCGTGGCGTCGATCTCGCCCAATCGACAGCGATCGCCTTTAACGGAGTCGAAAAAGCCATTGATGAGGTTGCCCTCAGTTCTCAACAGATTGTCTTGTCTACCCAACAGCAAGCCAGCGCCATTCACCAGGTTGTGGAAGCGATTAATCTGGTTAAAAGCGAAGCCGAAATCCGAGTTCCTTAAGGCTTGGGGGATCGGTATGAGCGTTAACTTTCTAAATTGGGAAGCACAAACATCTTGTTGGCTCTGGGGTACCCAATTTAAATGCGAACGGACTTCACCCCGCACCTTCCTCGATCGAACGCCAACTCAGGCTGATTTTGGATTGCCTTGAGGGTAAAAAGCACTCAACCCTTCAACCCGCCCGCTCAATAAAAAGATTTTGGTTCCGCTTGAGGATTCTGAGTTAAGGTATTAACGTTAAACTGACCCGACTGTGCTATCTTCATTGTTTCAATCCCACCTCGGCCTAGACTCAAAGTGTGGAACACTCTACCCTCAAGTACAATCTCTAAACATCAATCAGTGGGGCGATGGGCCGTGGGTTCGCCCGCAATTGCGAGTCCAATGGCAGCATCTACGTAGAGAACAACCTGTTGTAATGAGTTGAGTATTTCCAATGTCTAAATCTTCCGGTTCTTTAGAGCGCAGTTCAGTTCGCTCTGGTCTCAAACTTCTTCCTCAAAACTTGAAACAATCGCTAACCCGGTGGAGTTTGGCACTCAGTATTTTAAGTAGCACCGTCGTCGGTTCCGCATTTGTGGGAATTCATCCAGTAATGGCACTTTCAGAAGAACAACTCATGCAGAAATTGCAAC
>JAAHGE010000904.1 GCA_010672635.1 Desertifilum sp. SIO1I2
TGCAGCTTAATGACTCATGCGTCTTCTGTCGCAACGCAGCAACCCTCAGCCGAAACCTAAGAAGGCATTATGAACATTTTCACGCAAATTTTGCACCTGATTGGTAGTAGCGCCACCGCTTATATTACCGCTCGAAATCTGCGAGACTGGGAAACGCGACCCAATCTTTTAGCCGGATTTCAGCTTGCAGAATCGGGTTCTGTCCCCTTTTTAGAAAAATTACGCGATCGCGCCCTAGCAGAAGACGATCCCTGGCTAGCCGAACGCCTCAGCCGCCACGCAGAAGACGAAAAACGGCACGGGCAAATCTTCGCCCACCATCTGCAACAACTCAACAAACAAGTTATTGACTTCAAAAAGATTCCCCCAACCCCCACCGAAGGACAACCTGAAGAACGCAAGCGCAGCCCCTTTTTCGCCGCCTTCTTTGAGGGTTACACCCCCGCACAACTCAAACCCGAAAATATTGATTGGCTTGTCTTCTTAGGTAGCACCTACATTCTAGAATTAGATGCCAGCCAAGACTTTCAAAGAATGGCGAACATTCTCCCCGATACCGATAGCCGCAGCAGCAACCTTAAAAAAGGCATACTCAGCATCGCCAGAGATGAAGTGCGCCACGCCGCCTATCTCAAAGAAGCTTTAGAACGTCGCTTAACCCCTATTGAAGCTCAAAAAATCATCGATCGGTGGCGACAGCGGAAAGTCAACGCCTTACTGGCAATGGTCGGCGGCTTGATCGAACGCCAAGGTCAATTGCAAGCCCTGACTGAAGATCGCGAACCCCTAGAAGTTCAGGTACCGCCCGCAGAACCCGAATTAATCGCGGTCTAGCCAGAGTTGCTTGCGGCAAACTACCCTAGAAACAGAAGACTCGCCTCTCTTTTGGTGGAAGCCCGCTAGTATGGCTAATTATTCCGTTCCCCCTCCTGGATTGCGTGTATTACTGGTCGCGCTGACCTTTCTGAGTGCGGCTTGTCGCCAGACGACCTCAGTTGATTCCCAGAGCAAAGCGTATCACACCAATCCGGTTCAACCTGCAACTGCCGTCTCGCCGCCTCCCCAGCCCACCCCCACGCCTTCCACCTGGGAGTTTTACCAGCAAGCGCTGGATAAAGCTTATAGCGCGGCGAGTATTGCTCAATCCGCGCGATCGCAATCGGACTGGGAGTTAGTCGAAAGTCGCTGGCAACAGGCGATCGCGATTCTTCAATCCCTGCCAGCCGATAGCCCCCACTACGGAGTTGCCCAAGCTAAAATTAGCGAGTATCAGCGCAATCTCAACTACGCCCAACAGCAGGCAAAATCCGCCGCTAGCAAGTCTTCTTCTCCGGTGGGCGTGGTGACAGCTATCCCTGACGATCGCGAAGAACCCCTTACCCTATCTGCTACTCCCCCAGAAACCAATGTCTTCCGCGTTCCCATTAAACGACGGGTAGGCAGAACGCCCGTGATTGAAGTGACCTTTAACAATCAACGCTCCTTTGAGATGATTGTCGATACGGGGGCAAGTGGAATTTTAATTACCCAGCAGATGGCAAGCGATTTAAATATTGTGCCCGTAGGTATCGCTAAAGCGAATACGGCTAGTGCTAAGGGAGTTGAGTTTCCGGTGGGA
>JAAHGE010000905.1 GCA_010672635.1 Desertifilum sp. SIO1I2
CGTGCATTGCACTGAACAAAGCACCACCGAATACGCCAGCTACACCCAATTGGTGGAAGGGGTGCATCAGGCTCTTGTGTTCAGCTTGGAACACAAACATGAAGTTGAAGGTGCAATGCACGGTTCTCTCGTAACCAGCTCCTTGGTTCGCGAAACCACCGAAACCGAATCTCAAAACTACGGTTACAAATTCGGTCAAGAAGAAGAAACCTACAACATCGTTGCAGCTCACGGCTACTTCGGTCGGTTAATCTTCCAATACGCTTCCTTCAACAACAGCCGCAGCCTGCACTTCTTCTTGGGTGCATGGCCTGTAGTCGGTATCTGGTTCACCGCGTTGGGTATTAGCACGATGGCTTTCAACCTCAACGGGTTTAACTTCAACCAGTCGATCATCGACTCTCAAGGTCGCGTGATCAATACCTGGGCTGACATTATCAACCGCGCTAACCTGGGTATGGAAGTAATGCACGAGCGTAACGCTCACAACTTCCCCCTCGACTTAGCTAGCGGCGAAGCTGCTCCTGTCGCTCTGACTGCTCCGGCAATCAACGGCTAAGGTATAGTCATCATCCTTACAAAAAAGCGCCTCCATTGGGGGCGCTTTTTTGTTGTTTAAAGAATTTGAATGGCGATTTTGCCTACGGTTCGTCCTTGTTGGCTGTACCTATGTGCTGCTGCCATTTCGCTGAGGGGGTAGGTGCGATCGCAAATAGGACGCAGTTGGTTCGCCTCGACTAAATCTTTCAGATAGGCCAGATCCCAACCGCTGGCTTGTGTTAAGACAATTTGAGAGGTTTGACCTGGTAAGATAGCTGATAGGGTACTTTGAATCACTGTGGCGGGAGTGGGTAGGGTAGAAACGTAAGCGCCATAGGGCTTAAGAACCTTGTGACATTCCCAGAGCGATCGCACGCCCACCGCATCGAAAATCGCATCATACTGGGTCGTTTCTTGGGTAAAATCAGTTTGTTTGTAGTCGATAACGCGATCGGCTCCGAGCGATCGCACAAACTCCACATTATCAGTACTGCAAACCCCCGTTACCTCAGTTCCCATCGCTTTGGCAATTTGTACCGCTAAACTGCCAACTCCACCCGATGCGCCATTAATTAACACCCGGTTATCGCGTTCCACTTCTGCTAAATCTCGCAAAGATTGCAAAGCAGTTAAGCCTGCGAGGGGAAGGGTTGCGGCTTCCAGGTAAGATAGATTGCGCGGTTTAAAGCAAGCGGCTGATTCATTCACAACCGCATACTCAGCATACGCACCACCGGGGACTGTACCTAAATAAGCATAGATTTCATCCCCTGGTTGAAAGCGCGTCACCCTTGCGCCGACGGCTTCCACCACGCCAGCCACATCAAACCCCAGTATCATTGGGAAACTGTACCCCGTCAGCAGTTGGAGTTGACCCAATCGAATTTTCCAATCCACCGGATTGACACTACTGGCATACACTTTAACTAAGAGTTGCGTGGGTTCCGGCTGGGGTGTGGCCAACTCGCCATATTCTAAAACGTCTTCAGAACCGTATCGACTGATAAAGACTGCTTTCATCGGGTTTCCCTCGTTTTGACTTCGTTATAGCGGTTTAGAGCGAACAGGGGAAGGTTTA
>JAAHGE010000906.1 GCA_010672635.1 Desertifilum sp. SIO1I2
GCTCTGACGTGGACGCTCCGAACAGTCTAACTCGCTGAGGCTTTTAAGGAGTTCAAAATCTATCAACTGACTGATGAAATTAATGAAAATCTGATTATATGTATCTCTTTTGATAGAAAATTTGGCGGTCAGTGGGGAAGATTTAATTTACAAAAGTTTATTTGAAAATTTTCTTAATTTCAGTAAAGAACTTGGCTGAAATTAGGATTCTTTCAAAAGAAGGATGAACCCGCTGGCTAAGTTTGCGAAAGTATAAGCCAAAGCAATTTTTTGCTTGTTAAGAGGAGAATTTCACCAATGGTAAAGACATTAGAAGATACCAAACGTCAGGCGATCGCCATGAAGCTTGCAGACATGAAAGCGCTGCAAAAGCTGATTGTTGAGAACGACGAGAAACTTGCAAGTTCGATCAACGATGGCGAAATCCGCGATCGCTTGCGGAGTATGCTAGAAGACGATCGCAAAAATCTAGGTATTATCGAAACCACTATTGTCCAGTATGGCAACCCCGCCGAAGCCAGTTCTACCGTCCAAAAACTGGTCGAAAAAACCCAAGGCATGATGTCTGGGAGCGAACTTAACACCTATGAAAAAGTCACCCAACATGAACTGTTAAAGCATTCTCAGGTCATGTCGGGTTTGATTATTCATAAAGCTGGACAAGTCGTAGGGGCCGATATCCAAGCGGCGATCGCACCTTTAAATGCAGTCAACTTTGAAAACCGCGCTCACCAAGAACAACTCAAAGGCGTTCTAGAAATCTTGGGAACCCGCGAATTGACCGGAATGGAACCGGATCAAAGCGTTTGGGGTCGCGTCCAAGACGCAGTTGCAGCGCTGACTGGCGTATTTGGCGGTCCGGCTAGCCACGCCAAAGAAGATATCAACATCACCGAAATCATCACGATGGATCACCGGAAAGTTGATACCCTCTTCATGGAAATTGCCAATAGCAACGATTCGCAAAAGCTGCAAGAATATTTCGGTCAACTGTTCAAGGACTTAACAGCCCACGCTGAAGCCGAAGAAGAAATCGTCTATCCCGCAGTTCGCAGCTACTACCCAGATACCCAAGAACTGTATGACGAACAAAGCGAAATGAAGCGGATGCTGGCGGAAATCAAAGCCCTCAGCCCTAGCGCGCCGGAGTTCAAGCAAAAAATCGATCAACTCAAGAACATGGTACAGGAGCACGTTCGCGAGGAAGAAAACGATATGTTCCCCAAACTGCGCCAAAACTTCAGCGAACAACAAATGCAAGAGCTGTCCGATCAATTTAAGAAAGCTAAAGCTCGCATTCAACAAAAGATGGCTAGCTAGTCGCGTTCCCCTTTGTAATGGCTAGAGTTTGATAGACCCTTTGAAGACTCAGGGAAGTGTAAAGCACTTCCCTTTTTCTTTGGAGTAGAGCCTTATCCCCACTAGGTGCATTTCTACCTAGCCGTTTCTCCAGAGAGCGTCTAGAAAGATGCCCTCCCTTTTTTTGGGTATTTAGTAACTTCAGATACTTTTTGCTGAGAAAAGTCTTGCTATTAGTAATAAGCAATCAAAGGATTTTGACGATCGAGCGGTGAGTTTCACTGCCAACTCAGGATAGAC
>JAAHGE010000907.1 GCA_010672635.1 Desertifilum sp. SIO1I2
GTTAGTCAGTCCGTATTTACCCCTTCTTCCTCCGAATTCCTAACTCTCAAAAAAATAGGGCTGTTTCCTGTAAAGGATACAGCCACTTATGCAGAGACTTGCAATACTTAGACCAAGTTCTAGCAACAGGAATAATGAAGCTATTCCATTACATTGCTAGGATCGTTTGAGGCGAGTAAATCATCCGGGTCTACATAGTGGCATACGGCATCATCTAAACAAATTAATGCCCAACCGGATGCATCAATTTGCATGAGTTTATAGTCATTTTCTTGAACAAAAAAGCCTTTATGGTTGCGTGTTTCTGGTTTTACTGAAACGTTATCATAAGACATAAGATTTAACTCCCGATCGAAAAAGTGAGGAACGACGATCCCTGGGGATCGCTTTGAATTCATCAAATCTTATCATTAAAAGTCGAGAAATTTATATAAACTTATTAAACTTATATTTACAGCTTATATCGTTTTGAAAATTTTTGTTACTTAAAGCCCCTCTGCGGGGCAGGCGAGAAAGTGTCCTTACGACTCAAATAGCCAGTTTTGTACGCGTTTGAGGCTATCCCAATCGGGTTTTCGTTGTAACCCATCTTCAAAATTCTCTTGCACTTCCTGGCGCAATTCTGAGACAGCCGCCACAATCGACTGAACGATATCAATATGTTGGCGAACGCCTTTTTGGCCGATTTCCAGCATAGCGATCGCCAAATTAATGCGGGCTTGGGGGTCTTCAGGATTGAGTTTAACCGCTTTTTGGGCAGCTTTATAGGCGGATTTGGGTTTATCTTCTAACAGATATAACCAGGCTAAGCAAGTCCAGGCGGGGCTGCTTTTCGGAGCGCGATCGCAAACATCTTTAAACACAGGAATCAGCGTTGCTGCGGACTCTCCTTCCTGATAGCGTCTGAGTCCCTCATCAAAAATCGATTCTGCGGTTTGGGTCATGAGTGATTCACTACGGCCAAATAATGCATTAAAGAGCGGGGTCAATCCAGGTTAGCTGACCAACCTGGATCGAGGAAACCCTGTAGCAGTTTAGCAGTTTCCGCTCGCCTAAGCCGAGAAGGATTTACCGCAACCACAAGATTGAGTCGCATTAGGATTTGTAAACTGAAAGCCACCGCCAATCAAGGCATCGCTATAGTCTAGAACCAAGCCATACAAATACAGTAAGCTTTTGGGGTCGCAAACTACCTTAAACCCGCCGTAATCGTAAAGCTCATCCTTTTCTTGGATATTGCTGGGATCTTCAAAATCCATCATGTAGGATAAACCGGAACATCCTCCTTGACGCACGCCAACTCGCAAACAAAGGTCTTTCCCTTGCTTGTCTCGCAAAGCCGACAAGTGCTGCCGCGCCGCATCAGTCAGTTGAATTCCGCTAGTTGCTTGTGTCATTCGTGAGTGAAGCTCCTATAATCAAGTTCGAGAAAGAGCCTAAATACCAAAGTTTTTCTAAAGTTTTGCCGCAACGGGCAATTTTCTCGACCTTCCTATTTTAAAACAGGATTAACCGGACGCAGCGCGATCGCCCCTGCAATCCCCAATTCTCGATCGCTCAATCATTTAAAATTAGGTTTGCCCCCAACAATCTAGAAGG
>JAAHGE010000908.1 GCA_010672635.1 Desertifilum sp. SIO1I2
GTCACAGTCGTAATGCGTCCTTGTGCGTCCCGTCCAAACGTCACTGACTTACCCGTCGAACTAATAATCCCCGCATCGCTAAACGTCAGCTTATTCCCATTCGTATCCGTGGCACTCAACAAATCCCCACTCACCGCATCAATCTCATAAACAATCCCCTCTTTGGTAGTCAACACATACACTGAACCAAACAAGGGATTAGCGGGATTGTAAGGGACTCCCGTTAAACTAACATACTCGCCCAAATTATTGCGGGTTAACGAAACCTCCCTCACCGACAACTGACTGGTAGAACCCGCTTGGGAGGTAAACGCCGGATTAAACAAACCTGCCTCTCCACTCGGCCCAGTTAAGAAGCGACTAATACGGTCTGCGGTGGGGTTAAAAGTAAAGGTTTCTCGCTTCCCTCCAGGTAGGGTAATATAGACTCGCGTTCCCTGGCTAAAGGCGGGTTCGGCAATGCCAAACTGTTCGTAGGTTAAATCTTTGCCCAGAGAAGTCCGCAAATCGGTATCTCGGAATTCTAATCTCCAGCCATAGCCAAAGTCATCGGTTGTATTGGCATTAAACGAATCGTAGGTGCGGGTGACGCTGATGGGAATCCCACTAACGGGTATCTCTAGGTCTGTGAACGATAAGCGGAAGTTGCCTAACTTTAAGTCTCCCCCTACATCCACTGACATCTCAGTAATGTTGGTATTGCCTCCAGTATCTGTGGCTGCCAATTGGAGAATATAGGTGCAAGTTTAAACGCTCAAAAGAATTCGGGATGTTGGGTTTCACTGTCGTTCTACCCAACCTACAAGAGTGGCGATCGCACTTATAGACTGCGATCGCAGCTAGATACGCTCACTGCCAATTAAAATAGTCAATAGTCTGAATAAGAGGGTTATATGAGCATCAGTCTCACTCCTGAGCAAGAACGCTTTGTTCAAACTAAGCTTCAAGCCGGTAAGTATGGCTCTGTTGAAGAAATCTTAGAAATCGCATTGCGGTTGCTTGACGAGTACGATCGCTCTGAATCAGAGTGGGTGAAGGAGGTTCAAGTCAAGATTGATGCAGCGATTGAAGCCTCTAACCATACTGCTTCGATTGATGGCGAAACGTTTGTCAATGGTATCTTAGAGCGATTCCAGCAGGCAAATCCGGCATGAGTCGCTACGTTATCAACGTTCTCGCCAGTCAAGATCTCAATGAAATTGCTGATTACTTTGCCGAAAATAGCATCGAAGCAGGTGAAAGGTTTTTTCGGGCCTTCAATCAAAAGTGTCAACAACTTGTAGCTTTCCCTAACAGTGGCAAAAGCTACGCAGTAATTCGCCCTGGACTTAGAGGGCTATCTCTAGAAGGTTATATTATCTTTTACAGAATTCTGGACAACGGCATCGAAATCCTAAGAGTGGTAAGCGGTCGCCGCGATCTTTCTTCTGTTTTTGATGCAACTAATGGGCAGGATTAGTACGTTATAGTGCGATCGCTCCCATCATCGGTTAAGCGCTGTTCGCCGAAACAAAAATCATACTTTGGGTATGTGCTAGCCAGAATTAAATAAACCTTAAGCTGTCCGAGCAAAGCTTTGAAAGGGAGGATTAT
>JAAHGE010000909.1 GCA_010672635.1 Desertifilum sp. SIO1I2
CAGTTCGACATTAAGATCTTGCCGCAATTCTTCTAGATTTTTTGGCATCAATCAACGCAATCGGCGTTTGAGATATTGCCAAACTTGTTCAATAGGATTTAATTCCGGACAGTGCGCTGGCTGAAAGAATAAAATGATGTTGTTTGGCACTCTAAGCCGTTTCGCTTTATGGAAGGCTCCATTATCCAATAGGATAATTAATAGAGACTCTTCAAACTGTTGAGAAATCAAATTCAAAAAGATTTGAAAGCAATCTGTATTTAAGTGAGAAAACTCCCAAAAGAAATTTTCTCCCGTTAAAGGTTCTACGATTCCATATAAATAGGTTGCTTGGAATTGCCATTGCACCGCTCCTATTGGTTTAATTCCTTTCTTGGTAATTTTCCTCCCAGTCAGCGTCTTTAATCCAATTCGAGTTTCATCTTCGCAGAAAAATCGAATTTTAGCTCGGTTCAATAATAAATTGAACCCCACCCAATGAAGCATGGCTAAGTCGGCTACAAAGTTTTTTTAAAAGCCTCGGCCTGTGCTTTGTCTTGCTTAATGCTTTTGGGACGAGTCACTTTCGGTGAGCCTTTTAGGCGATAGTAAACTAGCTTATGTACCGTTTTATATCGCGCTTTGATTCCCAAACTTTTCTCCAACCAATCGACAATTTCTTGATAATCATTGAATCCTTCTTCTTGCTGCAATTTTTGGTCGAGCGCTTTTTCAGCCCACGACGGGATAGCGCGAGGTCTTCCAGAAGACTGTTTTTTCTCCAATAATGATTCTAGGCCGCTTGTTTGATACTGCTGTATCCATTTTTGGACTGTCACTCGATGGCGACCTATTATCACAGATGCTTGGGAAATGGTTGACGCATTGCCGGTTTTAAGTAGATATAATAGTTGAACCCTTTCTTTTCCCGTGGCAGTTTTTTGATGAGCTAGTATTTGTTTAAGTTCTTCTTCTGTTTCCCTAATTTCTAGTCTGGATACTCCGACCATTGCCTATCCTCTCTGTTGATTTCTCTCAAATCATTTGTAGCATTATTTTAGAGAATTGGTATTAGCTTTCCGCGATCAGCAGGCGGTGTTGGCTCAAACACCCCAACCCAGTCCTAGCCCAGAAGTAGAAGAGTCTGAGCCACAGGAATCTGTTTCGCCCCCTCGTTCGCTCGCGACGCGAGAACCCCGTCCTAGAACTGAGCGAGTTGTGGTGCAAGAAGTCCGTTCAGCAGCCCAGAGTGCGCCTCGAAACCTACCTCAAACCCCTCCTCCTAGGAATGAACCCATTCGCGAACCCCAGATAATCCGTCCTCCAGAAGTAGAACCGTCTGTTCCGGTCGATCCGATGGAACGTTGGGCGCAATTATCTCAACTGGGCGTTCAGAGTGCAGAGGGTCAACTGACTGCACCAATGATGACGCTTGGCATAGAAACCCACAAACCTGAGCCAGGGGAAACCCCTGTCGCTGTTGAGAGGTTTCCGACCGTAACAATTGGTCGCCAACTTAATACGGCAACACCTGCTGTAACGCCTGTACTTGTAGGAGAAGGAGAGGAAGCATTTCTGGCTACACCTGGCGTGGTTGGGATCTTAAAC
>JAAHGE010000091.1 GCA_010672635.1 Desertifilum sp. SIO1I2
GGTTCGCTTGCTGGAAGCTGAACCTTCGCTTCCTCCGCGCGATCCGCCGATCCGGTTCCGCAAGTCGGTTCCAACGGCTTGGCTAGAGATGACGCTAACAGAAGGACGCAACCGTCAAGTACGGCGGATGACTGCGGCGGTGGGTTTTCCAACGCTGCGTTTAGTACGAGTTGCGATCGCTCATCTTAAACTAGAGGGGCTACAACCCGGCGAATGGCGAGAGGTGACGCCAAAAGCGTTTCAGCAAGTCTTGGAAAGTGGGAGTTAAGGGAAGAAGGAATTGGGAGTTGGGGAAGAAGAGGATGGGGGGATGGGGAGGTGGGGGGATGGGGGGAAGAAGAAGGGGGTTGGGAATTGGGGAAAGAGGAGATAGGAAAACTTACTAACTAACTATCAACTCAGCACACTGCTACGCACCAAGCAAGCCTCTACGGAACTGGGTACTTTCTTCTCTCTTCTGACTCGGAACTCGGAACTGGAAACTCGGAACTTTTTTCCCCAGTGCTATCTACTAAAAATCAGAGAATCTTAATTATGGTATGACAAACAGCTTAAAGAAAAGGCGAGTGAATATTATCCGTTGGGATAATCAACTGGGTTTAAGACGCGATACTGAAATTATTGCGAATATTTTAAAATCTGCGGGATTTGAAGTTAGCATCCAACCCTTTTGGCAACCTAGCCGTCGCTATTCTAGTTTAAATTGGTTTTCGCGCGCGACGCGAGCCAAACCCTTATATGATATCAATCTATTTTTAGAAGATATTCTACCCAGTTGGTTGCCGTTTGCTCAGATTAATTGTTTAATTCCTAATCAAGAATGGTTTCGCCCAGAAGCCACAGCTTATTTAGGAGGAATTGACTGGGTTTTGTGTAAAACAAAGCACGCCGAACAGGTTTTTCAAAAGTTAGGATGTCAAACCCAATGGATAGGATTTACAGGATGCGATCGCTTTAATTCTAGTATCCCTAGAAATGAGTGGGGTTTCTTTCACCTTGCCAGTTCTCCTCAAAAAGGGATGAGTGCTCTAATTCAGGTTTGGCAAAATCATCCTGAATGGCCGATACTCACCATTGTCCAAAATCCAAAATATGCTCAATCGGTAATTGCTCCTAATATTCATTATCGGGCTGAATACATCAGCGATGAGCAACTCCACTCCTATCAAAATTCTCAAAGCATTCATTTATGTCCTTCCGAGTCTGAAGGGTTTGGACATTCTATTATTGAGGCAATGAGCTGTCAAGCAGTTGTTTTAACAACAAATGCTCCACCGATGAATGAAATTTTAACACCAGAACGAGGCGTTTTAGTTGATTATAACCGAACCCAAAAGCAACAGCTTGGCATAAATTATTATGTGGATATCAAGCACTTGGAGGAGCAGATTCAACAAATTTTAGAGATGGATAGCCACCGGAAAAAAGTATTGGGTAAAAATGCTAGAGATTGGTTTTTAGAAAACGATAAAGAATTTAAATTTCGCTTTGTAGCGATAATTCAGAATCTTTGATCGTAAAAACAGCCTAACCCCCATTCTTCCTGAAAGAAGAACCTTTGTCCGGAAAAGGAGTCAACAATAGATAAATTATGAATGGTGTTGAGTCGAAACTTGATGATGAGGCATATTGCTAAACGCGCGATCGCGCGATCGCTCTCCCTACTGTCCTTGAGCGCTATCCTGTTAGAACCCCTCGTTCTGCCCGTATTCGCCGCCCCCCCGCGCAACCCCGACCAAACCGTAGACTGCGATATTTTAGTAGTCGGTGGCGGACTATCCGGCGCAGCCACCGCCTATGAAGGCTTACTCGCCGGGAGAACCGTCTGTTTAACTGAAATTACCGACTGGGTAGGCGGGCAAATTTCTGCCCAAGGCACCTCCGCCCTAGACGAACGCCCCACCCAGAGACAGCAACTATTTTATTCTCGCGGCTATTTAGAACTTAGAGAACGCATTCAGCGCAAATATCGCCAACCGAACCCCGGCGACTGTTGGGTTAGCGAGTCCTGCTTCCTACCGGGCGACGGTCACGAAATTTTATCTTCCATCTTACGAGATGCGGCCAGACGGGGAAGAGGGAATCTAAGATGGTATCCCAATACCGTCATTAAAGACCTAGAATTTAATCCTAATCGGACTCTGATCCAAAGTGCGATCGCCATTCAACACCGACCCGCCAAAGGCGCAGCCCCCCTCAATACCCTCCCCCTCTCCCAAACCCTCGAAGACGCCTATCGCTACGAAAACTCCGCCCAACTTGACAAAACCATCATCCGCTTCACCCCCAGGCGTCAAGCCCAAGGAACCGCCCCCAACTGGTACGTTGTAGACGCCACCGAAACCGGAGAACTCATCGGGCTTGCAGATGTCCCCCACCGTTTGGGTATCGACCCCCGTTCCTTCCTCGAACCCTCCTCCGCCAGCACCACAGGCGACCCCTATTGCACCCAGGGCTTTACCTACACCTTTGCAATGGAGGCAACCCAGGAACCCCAAACCCATACCCCCCCACCCTTTTACGACCAATACGCCCCCTACTACAGCTACGAACTCCAACGCCTCGCCGACTTTGGTTTAGTCTTCACCTATCGGCGCATCTGGAGTCCCAGAACCGGCGAACCGCAACGCTTTGGCGGCATCAACTTCACCGCCCCCACCCCCGGCGACATCTCCATGCAAAACTGGACTTGGGGGAACGACTACCGCCCCGGTACCTCCCAAGATAATCTGATTTACACGCGAGAACAGTTACAAGCAACAGGCCAACTGCAACCTGGGGGTTGGCTGGGAGGCTTAAGAACCGAAACCCTACGCCGAGGAGAAGAACACGCCAAAGGCTACTTCCATTGGTTAGTCGCCGGAACCACCGACTCGCAACTCGGCGATGGTGTTAAACAACCCCATCCCAACAACCGCTTTTTGTCCGGGTTCAACAGCCCAATGGGAACCGCCCACGGCTTATCCAAATATCCCTATATGCGAGAAGGACGGCGCATTATCGGGCGGCCGAGTCCAGCGCATCCCGATGGGTTTATGGTTTGGGAAATTGATATTTCTCGTCGCGACTACAACGACGCCTACTATCGCGAAACCCTCTCTCCCTCAACCTACCGCGCCCTGAAAGCAGCTTTAGCCGGGTTAGAAGCGACTCAAGCCTTACAAAGCCAGAACCCGCAAAATGTGGCCCGTCGTACCCGTTCTACAATTTTCCCGGATAGCGTGGGTATTGGTCACTATGCCATTGACTTCCACCCCTGCATGACTTTTAGCCCCCCAGAAGCCCCCGGAAACACGGAACGCGAGGGAGAACGCCAAGGGGGCGGCCAAGCTTACCCCTTCCAAATTCCTCTGCGAGCCTTAATTCCCCAACGGGTGGATAATCTGTTAATTGCGGGTAAAAGTATCGCAACCAGCCATATTGCTGCTGCTGCTTACCGGGTTCACTCGTTTGAATGGTCAGCAGGGGCAGCCGCCGGAACAACGGCCGCTTTTGCTTTAGAACGCAATATTGCCCCCTATCAACTGGTGGAAAATTTACCGCAACCTCAACCCCAGTTGGAAGCTTTACAACGTCGCCTGCAAGCGAACAATAATCCTATTGCGTTTCCCAATACTTCTATCTTTAATTTAGATTGGGGAAACTGGCGCTAAAATTCCTGTGCTGAATCTATGTAGGATGCGTTTTTTTACGCATCCTTACCCCTATTGGAGGTAGAGATGAGAATTGCTTTTATTTCGGATATTCATGGCAATTAGGAAGGGCTTGAGGTGGTCTTGCGAGATATTGAAGTACGGCGTATTGACCAAGTTGTTTGTCTTGGCGACTTGGTTGAGGGCGGCGACTCTGATGATACTGTGGTTGAGTTTATTCGGGAAAGCAATATTGTAACAGTACAAGGCAATCATGATGAATTTAATGATTGCCAACTAATAGAAGAAAATCAGAAATGGTTAAAGAATTTACCAGATTTAAGAGTTGAAAATGACTTGATATTTACCCATATTTCTCCTCGCTCTAAAAAACGAGCCATTAGCAATCCGATTGAAGCTTGGAATGTTTTTGATGAAGTTAAATTTAATATCTGTTTTATTGGACATATTCACTTTCCGGCACTTTTTGGCGCTCAACATGATGAATTTGGCACGGCTTGTGCTTATCCAGTAGATTCTGGCAAAGTTACTTTAAATCCTCAAGATCGTTACATTGTTTCTTTTGGTGCTATCGGTTATCCGCGTGGCGGCGGAAACTTTTTGCGATACGGTATCTTTGACCAAGCGACTAATACGCTTGAATTTATTAAGCTAGAAGGCCCTCTGTTACCCTATGGATTATTGGGATAGGCGGTTGGGTTAATGTACGGAACCTAACTACAACAGCATGGGGCTTTCAGCGGTTTTGTTATTCAATCAGGGGAGTTGACCTGAATTTTAAAGATCCCCACACATTGACTCGGTTGAAACAACGTCGGCGACTGGGAAAGCAAAAGCCCAGTATCGCTGTTTTCTAGCCCTTTCACTCGGTTAAGGAATAACCTAACCTACCCCAAAATCTTCCTTTTGTAGGATTGTCAAGTTTAGACATGTTTCTTAAGATTGCCTCAACGTGCTGTATTGTTACGTTACAAAAACAGATCGGCGCTGTAAGTCCTTTATTTACTTGTCTTTTTTCAAACTCATAACAAACTGGAAGGTGAATCGTGCGAATTGCCCAAGTGTCTCCATTGGTCGAACGAGTTCCCCCGCCTGCCTATGGAGGGATTGAACAAATTGTCAGTTTGTTGACGGATGAATTAGTCCGACGCGGCCACGAAGTCACCTTATTTGCATCCGGTGATTCGATTACCTCTGCTCAATTAGAATCAGTGCATCCGCGTGCTTTGCGCTTAGATTCCAGCGTCAAAGAGTATGGCATCTACGATATGCTGCAACTCTCCCAAGTCTACGAACGCGCCAACGAATTTGATATTATTCACTCGCACATGGGGTGTGCGGCCCTTCCCTACGCACAACTGGTGAAAACGCCCACGGTTCACACCCTGCACGGGATCTTTACTCCCGATAACGAAAAGCTATTTACCCACGCGCGGCGTCAACCCTACGTCAGCATTTCCAACGCCCAGCGCGAACCCCGCTTAAATTTGAACTGCGTTGCGACGGTGTATAACGGGATCGACTTGAGCCAGTATACCTTCCAGGCGCAACCGGAGAACCCGCCTTATCTGGTGTTCTTAGGCCGTTTATCGCCAGAAAAAGGGCCGCATATTGCTATTGAAATTGCCAAGCGTTCGGGGTGGCACCTGAAAATGGCGGGTAAGGTGGATGCGGTGGATGTGGATTACTTTGAGAATGTGATTAAGCCGGAGATTGATGGCCGGCAAATTGAGTATTTCGGGGAAGTGACGCAATCGGAAAAAGCGGCTTTACTGGAAGGGGCAGTGGCGACGTTGTTTACCATTACCTGGCGCGAACCCTTTGGTTTAGTGATGGTGGAGTCGATGGCTAGCGGGACTCCGGTGATTGGGATGAGAATGGGATCGGCCCCGGAAGTGATTGCCCACGGTCAAACGGGTTTCTTGTGTGACAACATTGAAGAAGCGATCGCAGCCATTGACCAGGTGAGTCAACTCAATCGCCATCACTGCCGAGAACACGTCCAAAACTACTTTTCGGTGCAAAAAATGGTAGACGGCTACGAAGCGGTGTATCAACAACTCTTGGCAGAACGCTTTTCTCTCAACGGCAAACCCAGCAAGCCCGAAGTTTACGTTTGAGATTGGTTTAACCGCCCTATCTCAAAATGGTCATTCATCTGAGTCCTGATGGTATTGGCGATCGCGCATTTACACAGTTGTACAATAAGGACTCCCTTTAGAAGAATGCCTGAACTGTTAGAGATCGACGGTAGAACTTTTGTATCAGCCGACGCCCTTCCCCTTCCCGAATGGCCCTGCGTGCTAAGCGAACGCCCGCAACCCACGCTTACCCTCAAAGATGACGACCTGTTTTTGATTACCGATACCCTCGGCAATATTGCAGGTTGTTCGGAGGATGACCTCAAAGCCAGCATGGGTCTGTTCTGTCACGACACGCGGTTTCTCAGTCGGCTAGAACTTCAGATCGAAGGGCGATCGCCAGTTCTGCTCAGTAGTAATGTAGAAAAAGGCTTTGTCCTGTCTGTTCTTTGCGCCAACCCCCGCATTAAAGACCGACTCCTGGCTGAAACGATTGGAATGAAGCGGGAAATCGTCATTAACGGGGGTTTATTTGAAGAAATTGAAATTACCAACTACACCACGAACCCCGTTCAGTTTGAGGTGAGTCTCAGCTTTGGGGCGGATTTTCTCGATTTGTTTGAAATTCGCGGTTTTGACCGTTCTCAACGCGGTCAATTGCTGCGCTTCCTCCCTAAAGGGGAACTGCCACAAACCGATGAAGACTATCTTCTGCTTAAAAACAATAGTAGCGATCGCACTGCCCCCGAACTCGTCCTTGCTTATCAAGGTTTGGACGGGTCTTTAATGGAATCGCGCATTGAATTCCGCCACCATCCTCCCGACCAATTCAAAGGCTACACCGCCGTTTGGCAGATTGAACTCGGTTCCCACGAAACCCAAAAAATCGGCTATCGCCTGCAAATGCTCACCAACGGTCGATCCCCTTCTACCGTTAGCCCTCCGGTCACGCTAGCCCAAGCGAAAGCCGCCGAAATGATGGAAGAAAAAGAATGGTTGGGGCGAGTCACCCGGATTAGCTCTGATAATACGACGGTGAATCGGATTATCAAGCGGGCCGAACAAGATATTTATTTATTACGGCAAACCTTCGGCAAAGATAAAATTCTCTCTGCTGGGGTTCCCTGGTTTTCCACGTTGTTTGGGCGCGATTCGATTATTGCCGCTTCCCAAACCCTGATGCTAGATTCCAGCATTGCTCGTCAAACCCTCAACGTCCTAGCCGAATACCAAGGAAAAACTGAGGATGACTGGCGAGAAGAAGAACCCGGAAAAATTCTGCACGAAATTCGTTTGGGTGAAATGGCCCGCTGTCAAGAAATTCCCCATACTCCCTATTACGGGACGGTGGATGCAACGCCGCTATGGTTAATGCTCTATGCCGAGTATTATGCTTGGACGAACGACACCGAAACCCTCGATCGGTTATGGCCTAATGCCTTGGCAGCAATGGATTGGATCGATCGCAATTCTAAAGAAACGGGGTATTTAGCCTACCACCGCAAGTCTAAACGCGGGTTAATTAACCAAGGCTGGAAGGATTCTGGCGACTGTATTGTCAATCGTAAGGGACAAATGGCAACCGGACCGATTACCTTGTGCGAGGTACAAGCCTATGTGTATGCAGCTAAAGTCCGACTCAGCGAAATGGCTCGCCTGAAAAAGCGTTTGGACTTAGCCGAAGCTTGGCAAGAGGATGCCCGTCAGTTGAAAACTCGCTTTAATCGGGATTTCTGGATTGACGATCTTGATTTCTGCGCTTTGGCGTTAGATGGTGAGGGCAAGCCAGTCGATAGTATTACTTCAAATCCGGGTCATTGTCTGAATTTGGGGATTTTGTTACCTGAAAAAGCCGATAGCGTTGCCGAACGGCTGCAAGCGCCGGATATGTTTAATGGGTGGGGCATTCGCACCTTAAGCAGCGAATCTCCGGCCTATAACCCGATGGGATATCATACGGGTTCGGTGTGGCCGCACGATAATGCGCTGATTTCGTTAGGGTTGCGATCGCTCGGACGCATCGATCAAGCGTTGGAAGTGGCGACTGGGTTGTTGGATATGGCTTTACTGCAAGCTTACCAGCGCCCGCCAGAGTTATTCTGCGGCTTTGAGCGGACTGATGAGGGCGATCGCCCCGTGCAATATCCGGTTGCTTGTTCGCCCCAAGCTTGGGCGACGGGGAGTATTTTCCAGTTATTGCAGATGATGGTGAATTTAGTCCCCGATGCGCCTAGTAACTATCTGCGAATTATCGATCCGGCGCTTCCGGAATCGATTCCCCATCTATCGTTGCAAAACCTGCGAATTGGTTCAACATTACTCGATTTGGAGTTTGAACGTTCCGGCGACACGACTGCTTGTCTCGTCAGCCGCAAGCGGGGGAATTTGCGCGTGGTGATTGAAGCTTAGGAGATCCCTCTAAATCCCCCTTCAAAAGGGGGACTTCGACCCTAGTTCCCCCTTTATAACTACCGTGCCTACCCAAAGCGAGCTGAGATCCCCCTAAATCCCCGTTATTCAAGGGGATATTCTTTCAGGTTCCGCCCAATGTCGCAGGGGACTAGGGGGGATCTGCTCTCAGCCGGTTAACTATTGCCTAACAATTCGGCGATCGCTTGGCTTTCTGCGGGGAGTTGCGACGGCGGGATCGATCGCGAATCGGTAATTAACCAGTCTAGTGCAGCGGCTTGTACGTCAATGGCTGCACCTGTTTTATCCACGCAGTAGCGACCAAATACCAGTTTATCGACTAAGCGAACGCCGGGGCCGAGACGGGAATATTCAAAAATTACGCTATTTTCTACCGTCGCGCCGCTGCAAATACAGCAGTTGGGCCCGATCATGGTCGGGCCGACAATTTTTGCCCCATCTTCAATCTTAGTCATGCCTCCAATGTAAACCGGGCCTTGGATATCCACTTTATCCCAGTTCACTGCCACGTTTAATCCGGTGTAAATGCCGGGGGCCGCTTGATGACCGGGAATAGAGACATTTTGAATCTCTCCTGAGAGAACCCCGCGAATGGCTCGCCAATAGTCGGGCACTTTACCAATATCCACCCATTGGAAGTCCATCACCAAACCATAGAACGGCGCGCCCATTTCAACCAGTTTCGGGAACAGTTCGCCGCCGATATCATATTCCACCCCAGAGGGGATGTAGTCGAGAACTTCCGGTTCAAAAATATAAATCCCGGTGTTGATATTGGTACTGAGGGCTTCTTCTACCGAGGGTTTTTCTTGGAACGCTTTGATGCGATCGGTTTCATCTGTAACGACAACTCCATAACTCGATACCTCATCGCGAGGAACCGACTTCATAATAACCGTGGCGATCGCACCTTTTTCCCGATGCCATTTCACCGCCTCTGTTAGATCGAGGTCAATCAGGGCATCGCCGCACATCACGACAAAGGTATCATCAAAGAACGGATTGTAATCTTGAATCCGCTTCATCCCTCCCGCCGAGCCAATGGCGTTACCGACTAATTCTCCATTTTCCTCAATCTTGCCCTCAAACGAGTAAGCGATCTGCACGCCAAAGCGCTGACCATCTCGGAAATAACTTTCAATTTCATAAGCAAGATGGCTGACATTGACCATAACTTGGTCAAACCCATGCTGGCGCAAGAGTTCTAGCAAAAATTCCATCACTGGCTTTTGCAGGATGGGAATCATTGGTTTGGGAATGGTGTAAGTAATGGGTCGGACGCGAGTTCCTTTTCCAGCCGCCAGAATCATGGCTTTCATGAATAGTTATTCCTCAACCCTAGGTCAGTGTACTGCGATCGTGTGTGTGTGTAGAAGCGTTCGCCCCCGATCGATCCCTTATAACTAACCGATCGGGACGCGAATTTTCAAGTCTTGATAAAACTCCTCTTGAGCTAACTCAACCTTAGACTGTGCCGACAGCAATAGGAGGGCCCAAAACACGCCAACTCGGTCATTTTGGGGTTGAGATGCGAGAAGTTGTTCTAGATCGAGCCAATCTTGGCCTTGAGTCATTTTAGACCAGTGGTTTACAAGAAATTGCTCTAATCCGTCTGCGACTTCCGATAGATTTTCCTGATGCGCTAATTGGGCGATCGCTCTAGCTGTTTTGCTCCGCGAGAGGGAATTCATGCGTCGGCGAGGGCTAGTTTTCGGCGTTTTCGCGATCGTTTCCGTCATTAGCTCAATTTGTTCGATCAACTCCTGCAACGTGACCCGGCGTTGCTGGGGAGGTCGGGCAACGGCTCGACGGCGCAGTTGTTTTTCTAAGTGTAAGGGAAAAGCGCGATCGCCTCCAGAGGCATCTAATTCCGGGATGGTCTCCTCAAAGACTTCATCGCTAGAGTTGGCATCCGGAGATTCTAACAAACGATCGGCTTTGAGTAACACCAGCATCGATGCATATAAAAACGCCTGTCCAGATTCCGATAAATCTGCTTCCTGCTCGGCGTCTGCACTGCGGGTGCGAAGTTCGCTCAACACCCGATCGATGACATCAATCACTTGGACATCCCACGGATCGATCTCGCCGCATTGAGCCATTTCAATTAACAACGCAATTCCCAGTTCTTGGGGATTATTGCGATCGCGGTTGGGATAAGCGTTCAATTCTATTGCTAGTGAATCTCTCACCGATCGCTCCTCGTGAAGTAGACAGCCGCTAGCACAATCAAAGCTAAGAGCAATAAGGGAACCCACAAACTCCAAAGACTGGCCGGATTTGTTAACAAGCTTAACTGCAAGGCAATTGTCCCTAGTTGACCATTGCTTGTGAGGTTTCCATCTCCGATCCGGCTGACTCGGAAGCGGGAGGCAAACGACCCGGAGTGTCGAGTTGGGCTTTATACTGTTCTCGTTCTTGTTCGAGCTGTTGAATGCGCTCGTCTAGGGTGCGAATGTGGTTGAGGTCTTGGCGAGCGTCTACCAAGCGTTGCAGGCGTGCCCAGACGCCAAACACCCACGCCAGGACGGCCCCTAAACCCATTGCCAGAATTAACTCAATCGCTAGCGGGGCTTGAACTTGATAGCCTTCAATCAGTTTAATGGTTGCAGGTTCGGGATTTTGTAAGCTGAACAATACCAAAGCGAGGCAAAAGACAAAGACGATTAAAAAGTTAATTTGTCGCATTAGCCTAATCCTGAAGATTTCTAAAATTTAGCTGAAAAATATCGGGTTTAGCTAGGGAGTTGCATCCGTTAACGCCAAGCTCGATTTTATAGCACAATGCCTTTGCATAGAGAGAGAACTCTGATCCACTAGAGATTGACCAAAGTGTTTTCTCAAGCCGCTTGGATCGGATGTTATTGGACTGAAGCTAGGGAAGAAGGGGAATGGGTCAGGGGATGATGGCGTAAAGGTTTTGTCCCTGAGTCCCTAGTCCCCTTCAAGCTTTCTGGTTGCGAAGGCTCCAAGCCAATTCGAGGATTTGATACCAACGTTTTTGGGCTTGTTTAGGCGTGCATTTGAGGGTTGAGGCGATTTCAGGATCGCTGAGGCGGGCTTGCTTGCATTGTAGGAGTTGTTGCTGTTCGGGCGAAAGCTGGGCTACAAACGCTTGCCATTGGGCGGGAGGCATTCCCAAGTTTTGATCGAGATCTGCCCCTAGCCATTGGTGAACCAGTTGCCATTGGTGATGGCGGGAGAATTTTTCCAGGTGGTATTTGAAGCGCTGTTGCAGGTAGTCGCGCTGGCGCGAGGATAAACCGAGGACTTCATCAATTTCGGAAGCTGATAAATCTTGCAATCTCAAAACGAGATAGTCGATACAGTCCGATTGGTCTTGCTGTTCTAGATAGCGTACCAGTTCTGAGATGACGCGATCGCGCAAAACGGATTCGGCGGGATCGATGGCGGCGGCTACCATTTTCTCGCGAATTTGTTGCATGGCGGGCGAACGGCTTTGGATTTCGGCTTCTTCGCCTTTAGCGCTTTCAACAGCTAATTCAATGTCTAAGGACATTTCTGGGGGCTGATGGCGGGCAAACCCTTGCGCTCTGAGAACGATCAGGCGTTGCACGTTCCCTCCCGGTAGCGAGATGCGGCGTTTGGCGTAATGTTCGCTAAAAGCCATGTATTCAGCCAGTTCTAAGCGCGTGCGGGGAGAATAGTCTTCGGGGAGTTGATTTTCCCGACGGAAGGCTTTGAGGGTTTCGACATAGAAGCCTTGCAGAAAGTCTTCAATTTGGTTGTAGCGAGCTTGAAAACCCAAGCGCGGTCGTTCGGAATTGCACAGTAACCTAAGCGTTATGGTATACCGTCATATTGCCTCAGTGCGATCGCGCTTAGGTTTTCAAG
>JAAHGE010000910.1 GCA_010672635.1 Desertifilum sp. SIO1I2
TTATTACTCGCACAACTTGCACCAGAACATCGTGCTAAAGTTGTGCGAGTAATACTTCTAGCAATAATTGCCAAGGTTCGCGAATAGCGGCTTGTTCTAAGCTTTCCTCTGGGGGTTGAAACCGCTTCAAGCATCGATCAACCAGGCGCATCTGTCTCCAAAGTTCTTTAGTAAATTCTAGAGTGGGATGGATACAGCGTAAAGCACCTAAATGCCCTAATAATTGTAAGGCGGGTTTCCAGTAATTTTCCTGAAGAATATACTTAAGCTCGCCTTTTAAACGAGTTTGCAAAGCTGGAGTTCTATGATGACTTGAAACCGATCGATTATAAATTCCACTTTCTAGAGCATAACGGATATAATTTTCAGTTTGAGATTCAATTTTAAACCCCAATCGCACGGCAAACCGAACCGCCCGATAAATCCGAGTAGGATCTTCAATAAAACTATTGGCGTGTAAAACGCGAATCACCTTTTTCTCTAAATCTTGCAAACCACCAAAGAAATCCAGTAACGTTCCCAATCGCGGATCGGTAAGGCGAATAGCGAGGGCATTAATGGTAAAATCGCGTCGATAGAGGTCTTGACGAATAGAACTAGCCTCTACTTCTGGGTTCGCTGCTGGATAAGGATAAAATTCAGTTCTCGCCGTTGCAATATCAATCCACAGAGAACCTAATTCTGGATCTTTATGCCATAACAAAGCCGCTGTTTGAAAGCGTCCGTGAATCTGAAGCCGGACATTGGGATATTGTAATTGCAGTTCGCGAGCCAGTTCAACACCTGCTCCTGGTTCTGTATTTTTTTGAGACGTTTCTAGCGGTTTAATTGCGTCAGTGGGTAATGGTTTGAGAGGAATTGGATAGGCTTTATCGACAACTAAGTCTATGTCTTGTAATGGAATAATTTTAGCTGGATTTGCGAGTAACAAATCGCGCACTGCGCCCCCAACCAAATAAAGATGCCATCCTCGTTTTTGGGCAGCTTGGGAAGCCGTTGTCAACACTTGCCACAGTTGCGGGGTGAGTCGTTCATGCAACATCTGTCCCATTACTTGCGGTAAGGGACAATAGGGTAACTCAGAAGTTTGGGGGCGTTGGGAGGTTTGAGTTTTATCTTGGTGCAATTGGCGCAAAACATCAGTACGCGTCACAATACCCACCAATTGCCCATTTTCTAAGACGGGTAAGCGTCCAATATCATACGTCACCATTAAAGATTCGATGGTGGGTAGAGGGGTTTCTGGCGAAATGGTTTTGAGGTTAGAACTCATGTAACCTTTGACTGGAGCATGGGAAAAACCGTGATGCAGAGCAATATCAATATCCCGTCGAGAAATCATTCCAATCAGTTTTCCCGTTTCATCCACCACCGATAAACCAGAATGACCGTAACGTAAGAGGATGCGCTGGGCTTGTTTAATCGTCGTTTCGGGTAAGATGGTACGCACAGGCGAAGACATGAGTTCCCGCGCCGTAGGCGGCTGGGGAATTTGGGCGTTCAGTTGTTCGACGAGTTGGCTAATGACAGTTTCAGCCTGGGTACCCCGCCAAGTCACAGAGGCGGACATTCCCAAGCCGCCTCTG
>JAAHGE010000911.1 GCA_010672635.1 Desertifilum sp. SIO1I2
GGGCGTTCCGGTTAACAAACTCACCGAGTCTGAATCGGAAAAACTCCTCCACATGGAAGACACTCTGCATCAGCGCCTGATCGGTCAAGAAGATGCAGTCAAGGCCGTTTCTCGCGCCATTCGTCGCGCCAGAGTGGGCTTAAAGAACCCCAACCGTCCGATTGCCAGTTTCATCTTCTCCGGGCCAACTGGGGTGGGTAAGACAGAACTCACCAAGTCCTTGGCGTCCTACTTCTTCGGTTCGGAAGAAGCGATGATTCGCCTCGATATGTCCGAGTATATGGAGCGTCACACCGTCAGCAAACTGATCGGTTCGCCTCCGGGTTACGTCGGTTACAACGAAGGCGGACAACTCACCGAAGCCGTCCGTCGCCGTCCCTATACGGTCGTGCTGTTCGACGAAATCGAAAAAGCGCACCCCGATGTCTTCAACATGCTTCTGCAAATCTTAGAAGACGGTCGCTTAACCGATGCCAAGGGTCGCACGGTAGACTTCAAAAACACCTTGTTAATCATGACCTCGAACATTGGGTCTAAGGTGATTGAAAAAGGTGGCGGTGGTTTAGGATTTGAGTTTGCTGAAAACCAAGCAGACGCACAATACAACCGCATTCGCAGCCTAGTCAACGAAGAACTCAAGCAATACTTCCGCCCAGAGTTCCTCAACCGTCTAGATGAAATCATCGTCTTCCGCCAATTGAGCAAGGAAGAGGTCAAGGAAATCGCGATCATCATGCTCAAGGAAGTCTTTGGTCGCCTCACCGAACAAGGGATTACCTTAGAAGTCACCGAACGCTTCAAGGAACGCCTGGTTGAAGAAGGCTACAACCCCAGCTACGGGGCCCGTCCGCTGCGTCGCGCGATTATGCGCTTGTTGGAAGATAGTCTGGCTGAAGAAATCCTCTCCGGCCGCATTAAAGAAGGCGATACCGCCGTGGTTGATGTGGATGAAGGCGGACAAGTGAAGGTTCTGGCTGGCAATCAACAGCCTTTACTGACCAAATCTCCAGAGTAGTCAGCGTTAGATCTAAGTTCATTAAAGACAAGGGGGTTTCCCTCTTGTCTTTTTTAAGGTTTGGATCAAGGGGATGGAGAGTTGCGATCGCTAACGCGAATATAGCGTTTTGTGCGTGTTCAAAAAGACTTCAAACTCAGAAGCAGGAATGGGACGACTAAATAAGTAGCCTTGAATGGCATCGCATTGATTTTGCCGCAAAACGGCTAATTCCGCATCGGTTTCTACCCCTTCAGCAATGACTTTCAGATTGAGGCTATGGGCCATTTGAATAATTGCTAAGGTAATGGCTGCATCCCGCGAGTCGGCCGTTAAGTTACGGACAAAGCGTTGATCGATTTTTAAGGTATCGAAGGGAAATTGTTTCAGATAAATCAGCGAAGAATACCCAGTTCCAAAATCATCCACAGAAATTTGAATGCCTAAAGCTTTCAAATCATTCATGATTTGAATGGTGCTAGAAACATGTTGAACCAGAACGCTTTCAGTGACTTCTAATTCTAGGTATTTGGGATTAAATCCAGTAGATTGTAATATTTTTAATAGACGCGGTTTGAGATGAATTTGTA
>JAAHGE010000912.1 GCA_010672635.1 Desertifilum sp. SIO1I2
ATCGCAAAGCCTGTAGAGGATTTGCTACAAACCCCGCCTAGATAGAGGCCCCAAAAGAATAAATCTACTTTTTGGGGACACCGGGCGAGATTTTGCAATGCAGTCATCTCGTGATGTGGAGTCTACTCCGGTAGACTGTATAGAAGTTTTGCATCTCTGTAGCGATGTTACAGCCAGATCGTTTCACTCGTTGGGTTTGGAGATCAATCAGTCATGTACAGTTCCAGTATCGGTGGTGCTGCTAACACACAAGCGGGTAGCCGCGTGTTTGTTTATGAAGTTGTCGGTTTGCGTCAGAATGACACAACTGACAAAACCAGCTACCCCATCCGCAATAGTGGCAGCACTTTTATTAAGGTGCCCTATAGCCGGATGAATCAAGAAATGCAGCGGATCGCCCGGTTGGGGGGTAGAATTATCAGCATTCAGCCTCTGGGTGTGGATAGCGTCAGCAATGGCAAGGCGGCACCGACGAAAAGTCAAGCCACATCAGAAACTGAATCAAAGCCGATGCAATCAACAGACGCGACAAAAACGACAGCCAAAGAAAAGCATAAAGCGGATATTCCGGTGAACCTTTACCGCCCGAATAGTCCTCTTATGGTCAAATGCATCAGCAATGAAGAACTGGTGCGCGAAGGTGGAGAAGGAACGGTTCGTCACGTCACTTTTGACTTATCCGGAAGCGATTTTCGCTATTTGGAAGGTCAAAGTCTTGGCGTTATCCCAGAAGGAACCGACGAGAAAGGAAAGCCTCACAAGCTGAGACTCTATTCGATTGCGTCTACCCGTCACGGCGATCTTGTCGATGATAAAACCATCTCCCTATGCGTTCGTCAACTAGAGTACAAGCATCCAGAAACCGGAGAGAAAGTCTACGGCGTTTGTTCTAGCTATTTGTGCAATCTGCCGGTAGGTTCTGAAGTCAAAGTTACAGGGCCGGTGGGTAAAGAAATGCTTTTGCCCGATGATGAAGATGCCAACATTATCATGATGGCAACTGGAACCGGAATTGCACCCTTCCGCGCTTATTTGTGGCGGATGTTTAAAGAACAAAACGAAGATTATAAATTCAGAGGACTTGCTTGGTTGTTCTTTGGTGTGGCCTATACTCCCAATATTCTTTACAAAGAAGAACTTGAACAACTCCAAGAAAAATATCCTGACAACTTCCGCCTCACCTGCGCGATTAGTCGCGAACAAAAGAATGCTGACGGCGGTAAGATGTATATTCAAAACCGCATTCAAGAAAATGCAGATCGGCTATGGGAATTGGTACAAAATCCCAAGACTCATACCTATATTTGCGGTCTAAAAGGCATGGAAGGCGGTATTGATGAAGGGATGTCTTCTGCTGCTAGCAAACACGGCGTAGACTGGTCGGATTATCAAAAGCAACTGAAAAAAGAAGGTCGCTGGCACGTTGAAACCTACTAAGGTTCAACTTAGTTCGATCTTAAGGGGCGATCGCCCCTTTTTTTAGTGCTGAGTGGGGAAATGAGTGCAAAGTTCCGAGTTCCGAGTGGGGAAGAGGGTGGGGGGATGGGGAGATGGGGAGATGGGGGGATGAAGGTAAATCGGCTA
>JAAHGE010000913.1 GCA_010672635.1 Desertifilum sp. SIO1I2
TCAAGCCCCGTCTTCAACAGTTTGCTCAAGTAATTTACCTAAGCTTTGACCGAATTTGTGGGAGGGAGATTGTGCCATGATCTAACCTTCTATCCAAAGCCGCCCTTCCTGTAGCGGTACATTATGTTTTCTGTTTTTCCACTTAGTATTACGTTGTCTGATCTGTTCAAAAGACCAAGATTCAAATCCAGCCGCGATCGCTAGTTTTCCAAGCCACTTCTCAACAGGAATGTAAACGCCGTAGGGCGCTGAATCTCCTATAACAAAACAAATTTTACACCTTGATTGAGTCACTCGACGCAGGCTATAAAACACCTGCCCCATATCAACAAAGTAAGCTGCAATCATCGTATGATAAGCTTTATTTCCTGCTTTATTTTCTCTAATTTTTGCAAGGTTTTGACAAATAGGAGTCAATTCATCTCGGATTGGATTGAGAATAGAATTGGAAATGAGCGAATCTAAATTTAATCGTTCCTTCGAGGCATGTTGTGAACTTGAGCAGAGGAGGAATTTACGAACCACTTCATGTAAGTCTCCCCAAGAATTTACTTCACCCCAAAATGTCATTTCAAGGCGCGTAGCATCTGCATAATCGTAGTTGTTAGCATAAGGTGGGGAAGTAATGACTAAATCAATACTACAATCGGGAATTGTTGTTAACGCTCTAGCATCTCCTTGCATTAGATTAGCCTGACTGACTTGAGCAAGAGATTGTATGTAATACATATCTTCTTGCATTAAATTAACCTGTTTGTCGAGTGCCTCAAAAGGTTGAGTGACTTTGGTTTTACGATGATTTGGAAGAATATATTGCCATTGGGCTGTTCCAACGTGGCTGGATGCACGTAGACTTGCAGATATGGCCAAAAAAGTGAGAGATTGTAATTTATCGGATAAACACGGAGCAAGTTCTAGGTAAGCTTGTTTAATTCTGAAGAGGTCGATTAACGCCTCCTCTGTATAGCATTTTCTGAGTAAAGCTGGAATATTATTTGGAAGCTTAGGTTGAAGATTGAGCGCAGTTTCCTGAAGATTACTTGCTGCGTTCAAAAACTCCTTAATATTGACTCCCCACGAGAGTTTCCCTTTCGCAAGTTTGTAAACAAAGGGATGAGCTTCTATCCCATAAGACTTGATACCTAGTCGATCGCTAGCAATAGCAACCGTACCTGAACCTACAAAGGGATCGAGGATAGTTCGGGGTTTCAGCTCTGTAATAATTTTTTCAACCCAATCGGCTGAAAATCCTGCTGAATAGCGAAGCCAACGATGAATGGGGAGTTTCATATTGTCGCGAAAAGTTCCCGATCTCGCCTCAATGATTTGAGATTGAGGGTTTTGAGAGGATTCAGGTACCCAGTTGAAAAGCTGAAGCTGAAAGGGCGTAGTCATTAAGTTTCATCGATCTTTACAAATTTGGGAGCACTACAGAGTCCAAAGTGGCTCTACCGGCCGGCATCGATTTCAAGGACCTGAAGACCCACCAGTCCAGCCTGGAAGAGATCTTCGTCTCGCTGGTGAGGGCCCGGCCATGAACCTGCACGCCGTCAAGGCCATCTACATCTTCGAACTGGCG
>JAAHGE010000914.1 GCA_010672635.1 Desertifilum sp. SIO1I2
TCAGGAATTAAAACCATAGCAGCAGCAGCGAAGGCTTATCAAGAAGTGGGAATTCGCGCCTTTATTGGGCCATTAATTCAAGACCAATCGCTGACAACCAGTATCCCGGATGGCAATACCCAACAGCAACACCAACCCTATTATCGCCATACGGCCGATACGCTTAGTTTACTGAAAACCGCGATCACCAAATTTCACAACCCAGAGGCGGGAATTCATATCCTAGCCGCGCCTACGGGAATGCAACTCTGTTCGGATGCGTTGTTTGAAGGTTGCGTGGAACTCAGCCAACAGGCGCAAATTTGCTGTCATACTCATCTCCTCGAAACCAAAGCCCAACAGCAGCTAGCAATGGAAAAGTATGGCTGTAGTGCAGTTGAACATCTCAAACACTTAGGATTTTTGGGGCCGCGCACTTCTTTAGCCCATTGCGTGTGGTTAAGCGATCGCGATATTGAAATTCTCGCTCAAACCCAGTCTACCGTCGTTCATAACCCCCTGAGCAATCTGCGCTTGGGTAGCGGGATTGCCCCCATTCTCAAGTATCGTCAAGCTGGGGTGAATGTGGCGTTTGGCTGCGATGGTTCCGCTAGTAACGATTCCCAAGATTTGCTAGAAGCCATTAAGATCGGTTCGATTTTACACAATATCACCGATTTTGATTACCGCCACTGGATTACCCCCCGTCAAGCGGTGGAGATGGCGGCCTTGGGTGGGGCTAGGGGGTTAAATTTAGCCGATAGCATGGGTTCGCTAACCGTCGGAAAACAAGCAGATTTAGTCTTATACGATTTAACCCAACTCTCTTTACTTCCCCAAACCGATCCCATTGGTTTACTGATTCTCGGTCGTCCGGTACAAGTTGTCCATAGTGCTTGGGTGAGGGGAAAACGCCTCGTTGCAGCCGGAAACATTACAACAGTTGATGTGGAGGCTTTGCGACAGCAACTGTTTGACGGCTCAAAAGATTGCAGCGATCGCGCCTCTGTTATGGTCGCACAAGTCGAAAGCCACTATCGCACGGTGATGGGCTTAAACCCTTAGCTTAACGAATAGCCGCAAGCCGAACAAAAGCGATCGCTCTTCTCAATTTTTGCGCCGCATTGCGGACAAAAACTGCGGTTGGGGGTTGATTTCCCCATCCGCATCTCCATATTCCCCATTCGCATTTCCATTGAATTCAGGTTCATTTCCATATCTCCCATTTTCATCGGTTGCATGGGTTGCATGGGTTCTATGGGGGGAAGGGTGGGTGCATTGGAGGTTTGACGCAAAGGTAACACCTCGCCGCGATCCGATCCGGGAGATTGGATGGAAACGCTGATGCTACTCCCTTGAACCTGAATAAAGCGAGAACCGTCTTGAGTAAACACTTCCACGTTTACCCCAGAGGGCGTTTGCGTTAACTGGGGAGGTTGCGTCCAAGTCCCCGTTTCAATTCCCGTACTCGACTGCTGCTGTCCGGAACTACTACTGGCGAGCGTAACATAAGTCTGGGTACCGCGATTTTCTAAATAAATCTTTTGACCGTTCCCTAAATCAGCCTGATAAGCCATTGCGCGATCGCTCCTAAGCAT
>JAAHGE010000915.1 GCA_010672635.1 Desertifilum sp. SIO1I2
TCTTTAACGGAGATGGGGACTTATTTGATGATTTTGTGTCGGAAGTAGCTCTCGATTGGGATTTTAACCATGATGGAGACAAAACAGATACAGATATTCCTGAAAAGGACATCAAGGCGGCTGATTTGATTGCTCTTGAGATTACACCTCCAGCTTCTCCACCTTTAGCTTCTCGATCAGAAGTAGCGAAACTAGGCGCGGGGACAACTGCTCTCCGGGGTCGCCCTCTACCTTCTACATCTGCTACTTCAGAAGCAGCCATTGCTTTTGAAGAAAGATTTCCTCGTCGTGTTGCTTTCCTGCGTTACCCTGCTAGCGATCCAGATACAGCAGTTGGAATTAATAATTATCGGAGAAATGAGCTAGTCGTTGCTGCTGGCGCTCCGGCTACTCCAATTGCACTGGGTATTACTAACGATCGCGTTAGTTATCATGCCTACTCTGCTGTTAATTTACCGGTCGATTCAACAACAAAACGCTTTAATCCAGAAAGTACAACTAGTGAACCTCTACCAACAACTCTGCCTACTTCACAAGTCGATGGGCTATGGTTTACAACCACAGCTAACGCATCAACTCCTACAAATGATGCGATCTATGGCAACGACAACAGACTATTTTACCGTCTACCTCCTCAACTCTCATCAACGACCGGTGCAACTCCACCATCGGGAACAAGTGTGGGGGTAGGAACACTCGATCACCCTCTATTGGTTCCAGTTGCGCAACTGCAAGTTCCTAGCGGAGGACCACAGAACAATAATTTTGATGCATTAATCAATAGCTCTGCCTTAGTGAATGCAACTAACTGGTTGCAGATTGCTGATGGAGACACAACTACAGGTGGTAATCAACCCTCAACCTTCAATTTAGTTATCGCGGCTGGAGACTCGCCGGCCCGACCGATTGAAAACAATGGGGGGGTTGCAAACTTCCCCCGCTTCCTAGAAAACTGGCGACCGAACGGAAACGAGACTGCTACTCAAATTAGTGGTTCCTTTATTCAACTAAAACGTAGCGAATATGCAACCGCACCCTTTAGAACGTTGTTAGACGACAGTAACAGTGGAACTTTCCCCAGTAATGGCTCAGCAAACAGCAACGTAGCAGGTATCCTACCGGGTCGTCGTCAGATTTACAAAACTGATAACTTACCGCTAGGCAACGGGGGTTTGTTACCACAATACACGGCACCTAACCGGGCTTGGGGTTTTGATGTTGCGCTTCTAACTCAGCAGCCTGACTTATTCGCTCAACGCTTCACTGTTCCTCCAGCAAGCCCACCGAATGAGTTCTTCCGTCAGATGAATCGTAACGATCGATGGGTAGAAGCATTACTGTGTGCTGCTCAACCTACACAAGCAACCATTGCTGGTGCGCCAGTTCCTTTACCCGATGGTTATGAACCTGCACCTGCCGCATTTGGTAATGGTTTCCGCTTTGCGATTCCTGCAAACCAGCGATCTACCTGCGATCCGGCTAATCCAAATAGCGTACTCAGGTTTCGTTAAACACCAGAGATATTAAAGGTTAACTCAATTGGAAAGGAGTAACTCTCAATGAAAACCAGCAA
>JAAHGE010000916.1 GCA_010672635.1 Desertifilum sp. SIO1I2
TCCTGATTCCTCCCTGGCGTATCGATTTGATTGAACAGGCGATCGCAACTACAGCTAAACAGATGCAGCTAACTCTTGCTCGCGATGCTGTTCATTATTTAGCCCAAGCGATTGGCAATGATACCACTAGAATAGTCAAAGAACTAGAAAAGCTAGCGATTTATGCAGCAGGCAATCGCCTTACTAAAGAGCAAGCTATAACCTTAGTGCCGATAATGACAACGAGTAGCTTACAATTAGCCGAAGCACTATTAAAAGGTCAAGCGAATTCTGTCATTCGGCTAGTGAACGAGTTATTATCTAGAGCAGAGTTTCCATTAGTCATTGTTGCCACTCTTATTACTCAGTTCAAGACTTGGTTATGGGTAAAAGCAGCACTTACAGCTAAGCGTTCGGATGCAGAAGTTGCTACATTGTGCGGGTTAGGTAATCCTAAGCGAATGTACTTTTTGCGGCAAGAAGTAAAAGCAGTTTCTACGCATGATTTGTTGCGATCGCTTTCAATACTGTTTGATTTGGAAGTCGAATTCAAAACTGGGAGTAAAGTTGATTCGCTACTGCCAGCATTGTTGAGAATTTGTTTTCTTCAATCGCCTAAATCCTTTTCTATGTCCAAGAAATAAAGTTTCAGTAGCGCTATCGGCTAAAAACCTATAGCGCTCAGTAATACTGCTTTCAAGTAATTTGGTGGCTTAATCGCCACCTAAGTTTCAGAAGTAAAATTACTCTGAAACAATGCGCTTGCTAACTTTAGCTGACTTTAAATTAAGAGAAACTACCTCGTTAGATTCTCTAGTTCCTGCCTGCGTTCAACAACAGTTTAAGTTACTAGTCAAACAGATGTTAATGGGATTGCCTGTTGAACCCATTCTTAACAACTATCCGCAGTTTCGTCAATGGATATTGGAGCTACAGGAACTATCACCTAGTCTATTTGTACCGCGTAAAAAGCTCTCAGTCGATCTTCCCCTTACTGCTCGACTAGAGTTAAATTCTTCTTCGCCTTCCTCTTTTAAGGTTATAGAAGTTCGTACCAATGTTGGCTTATTTAAAGGAAAAGAGCGCTTATTTGAATGGGGAATTCGCAATCCTATTTTAAGTTATTCCGATCGAGTTAAGTTATGGGTAGCAACTGAGCGGTTTCAACTTAAACCTGATGAAATGCAACTGACGGTTTTAGCACTGCATCCTACAAAGGCTGCTCAAAAAGTAGTCTTTAGCTGGAATCACAAACAACACAAGCGCACGCGCAATTGGTTGATTAACAAAATTACCGAACGAGAAAATCAGTTAGCTCAAGCAGCTATGGCTATCCCGAAAACTGATAGGGATACAGATAAGTTAGTAAGTCTAGCAGACGATATAGCCAGAGCGATCGCGATCGCCAATAGCCTAGATGAAATTGATGAAATCCCGCTCTGACCGATCAAAAATAATAGGGCGTTCCGGTTAACAAACTCACCGAGTCTGAATCGGAAAAACTCCTCCACATGGAAGACACTCTGCATCAGCGCCTGATCGGTCAAGAAGATGCAGTCAAGGCCGTTTCTCGCGCCATTCGTCGC
>JAAHGE010000917.1 GCA_010672635.1 Desertifilum sp. SIO1I2
AGGAAAACTCAGAGCATCCAGCCCGTTAAACCGCACTTTACCTACCCCTAAAGTTGTATCTTTACCGAGCATTAGGTAATACTAATCGTGAAGCAAATTCTTACCAATTCGTGTTGGGGAAATGTCCTGAATGTCTTCCCTTAGCGTCGAAATTTTAGTGATTGTGCTGTTGGTGGTGGCGAACGGCATTTTTGCCATGTCAGAAATTGCGATTGTGTCCTCCCGCAAAGCTCGACTCCAAGAACTGATCAACCAAGGTAATATCAAAGCACGCGCTGCTTTAGACCTCGCCAATACCCCCAACCGCTTCCTATCCACCGTTCAAGTTGGGATCACCTTAGTTGGCATTTTTGCAGGAGCCTTCGGAGGAGCCACCCTATCCGAGTCCCTCGCCAGAGAATTGCAGCGCGTTCCGATGTTTCAGCCCTACGCGCAGGCTCTCAGCTTTAGTTTAGTCGTCATTGGGATTACCTACTTATCGCTGATCGTCGGCGAACTGGTTCCCAAACGGTTAGCCTTAAACAGTCCAGAAGAAATTGCGACCCTAGTGGCGCGTCCGATGTCTTTACTTTCGGCGATCGCTTCCCCGATCGTACATCTGTTGAGCGCTTCTACAGAAATGGTGTTGCGAATGCTGGGAATTGACCCCGCCGCGTCTCCCCCCTCCGTTACCGAAGAAGAACTCAAAATTCTCATCCAGCAAGGAACAGAAGCCGGAACCTTTGAAGCCGCCGAACAAGAAATGGTCGAACGGGTTTTGCGTTTAGGCGATCGCCGTTTAAGCTCAATTATGACCCCTAGACCCGAAATCGTCTGGCTCGACCTCAACGAACCCCTCGAAGTTAACCGCCAAAAAATTATTACCAGCGTTCACACCCGCTTCCCCGTCTGTCAAGGAAGTCCTGATGAAGTCTTAGGCGTCGTCCAAGTCACCGACTTACTCGCAAGTTGTTTGGCGAACCAACCTCTAGACTTAACCGTTAGCCTGCGCCAACCCCTGTTTGTGCCAGAAGGAACGCGAGCGCTTAAAGTCTTAGAGTTATTCAAAAAAACAGGCACCCATATTGCCTTAGCCGTCGATGAATACGGCGTCATTCAAGGATTAGTCACGCTCAATGATATTCTAGAAGCGATCGTGGGCGATATGCCCTCTAGCCAGGAACCCGAAGAATCTGGATTTACCCAACGCGAGGATGGCTCCTGGTTAGTCGATGGTATGGTTTCTGTGGAAAAATTAAAAGTCTTTTTTCGCTTACCCGAACTCCCCGGAGAACAGCGCGGAAACTATCATACCCTTGGCGGTTTCGTCGTCACCTATTTAGGTCACATTCCCACCGCCGCCGCCCATTTTGAGTGGGGAGGGTTTCGCTTTGAAGTCATGGATATGGATGGGAACCGCGTCGATAAGGTTTTAGTGATGCCAGTGCCTAGTACTGCACCGAACAGTAACGGTCAAACCTAGTGCAACTTTGGCAAATGGCGAGCATTTAATCTGACCCCAAAGGTGTTATGGTGCTAACTTATTTGCAGGTGTGAGATCGGTCAAGTAACAGTCATGAAG
>JAAHGE010000918.1 GCA_010672635.1 Desertifilum sp. SIO1I2
TCCCGGTTCGATTGGCTCATCAACTCGAAACAGAAATCGGTTCTCAATCAGGACTTCCCAGGCATCCAAGGTCGATGGGGAATGCTCTCTAGCACAGACGACAATCCCATCTGTTCTAGAGCATCCAGCCCACTAGGCATCAGTCCCTCACCGCGAAAAACTCTGCGGAAGTTACGGGAGGATTCAATCAGTTTGACGGCGATGCCACATTTGACGAGAAGCAGTGCAAGCGTTGCACCAGCAGGTCCAGCCCCGACAATTACAACCTGAGTCATCACTTTTAAACTGCATTGATGACTTCAGAATACCAAACAACAAGCTCATTAGGATGTTTTTCAAGCTCCTAGAGGATTTACCTTCCCCGATCAAAATACTTCTCATCAACCCTATGTATCATCAATACCAATATGGTCAAGTTAGTTAAGCATTTTGGAGAAATGCAAGCATGACAACAAATCTTGTACAGGTGTTTACGAATGGCGCTGAGGTTCATGAAATTTGTATGTGTATCCTGCGAGAATATACATTTGAACTGGCTGCTAATAGATATCTCCAGATAGGATGAACAGTGGAAGCGATCGCCTTGGCGCTACGCTGCGCGTAATCGCACAACACTTAACAAGCCAAATCTTCTGGTGTTTTGGAAGTCTTATTCCACGAGATTAAGCCGTTTATTGCCATACCCAAAAGAATCACATAAAGCAGAGCAATAAACCGAACGCCTTTGACGTAGTACAATCCAATTCCTATTACATCAACCGCAATCCAGTAATACCAGCTTTCGATTCGCTTTTGAGCTAGTAGCCACATGGCTGTGAAACTTGCAATTGTCGTCAGGGCATCCCAATAGGGGAAAGAGGCTTTCTCAGGAAACAGGGTAGGAAACAGTATATGCACGCGGCTCATAAAAGCCCCGATAACAAAAGAAACGGCAATTGTAACAGCCAAAACCATGATTAAACTTCGCCGCGAACTGTACCTAAAATCTCCTACTTTGCCTGTACCTCGACGAGATGCATTCCACCGCCACCAACCATACACGCTTGCTCCCAAATAGTAGACCTGTTCGAGGGTATCTGAGTACAAGCGTATCTGGTAAAAAAGCGCCATATACAGCACTACGCTCACAATACCAACTGGCCATGTCAGCATTTGCTTTCTGGCGATGAGCCACACTGACCACAAATAGAGTATCGTTCCTATGAATTCTATGTAGCTCATAGGATATCCCAGAATTGTAAAGGCAATGTTGTTTACACTGAAGAATTCAAGCATTGTGATGAATTACGCCATTTCCCTCTTTATCTTCTGTTTGCTCAATCTTATTGGCGCTCGACGAACAAGTCCAGCAAATTCTCATACTTTCGGTACTTCTCTAAGATAGTTTTAACATACTTCACTCGTGTTTCCAGCTCCCCTTGCACGAGAAAGAAGGGAATCTTGCGAAGAATTAAATCGTTAACAATTTGCTTTTGAAAGATGCGTCGATTCACATCTCCAGAACGATCCCAAGTGTCGTCATAAGGGATATCTGTATCACAAACAAACACCAGA
>JAAHGE010000919.1 GCA_010672635.1 Desertifilum sp. SIO1I2
TCTCCAAGTCATACTCTACCGTATGCACCGCCGCCGGGAGCTTGCCCATTTTTCGCACGGGAATAAAGCCGCACCCCATTTGACAAGCCAGCGCCGTCCCAAAAATAAATCCCCGCGACTCCATGCCGATAATATAGTCTGGGGCTAGATCTGCACTTTTTTCAGCCAGGCTATCGATGGTATAACGCAAACCTTCGGGATGGCGCAGTAAGGTAGTAATGTCCCGAAATAAAATACCGGGCTTGGGAAAATCAGGAATCTCGCGAATTAGAGCTTTAATATCCATAAGTTAGATCGATAGAGCAGTAGAAATTGAGACCGATACGGGGATTAAAGCCCCATGCTCTCACAAGGCGATGCCAGTAAGGGCATCAAAATCGTACACTAGAATATTGCACGGTTTGGGATCGTAGCTCGCACTTTCACCAACGAGAGATGCGAATCACCCAATGCCTGAATAGAATCTCTTGCCTTGGGGAAACCTAGAGTTTAGACAATGGTCTAGAGGTTTAGCTGGTTGCCTAAACGAGCGAACCCTGCTGCTATTGCTATCCTGATTTCGATAGAATGCTGCTGAAAGTTCCACCTCTAGGATCTCGACTCGGCACTCTCAAGAACGTTTGAAGTAAGCGTAATGCAAACCAACAGTCCACCTGCTCAGACCCTTATCTTAGATAACCTCCCCAATCCGCCTCTGGCTGATGAGTTTTGTCCTCGTCGGACGCGGTGGCAAATAGACCTGATTCTGCTGGCGATCGAAGCCTTAGATTTGGGCGGTTCAGAAGCAATGCTCGCCATCACTCAAGATTTAGAGCTACAAAGTATTATTAAAAATCGGGTATCGCTTTGGCGCTTACGCAGTACCAATCCGTTTCGGAGGGCGCATACTCGTCGTCCCTTAAGTATCGTAGAAGCAAAAGCCCTAGTCGCGATCGCCTGTCACCTGGCGCGGCGACAAACCGCTTCGATTCGGATGCTATTAATGGCTTATCAGCAGTTGAACGAGAAGCAACTGTCTTTAGATCATCATTTTCGCTTATCAGACTATTTAGAACGCTTCCGCGCTCACTTTCGCAGCCGGATGAACCTCAAACGGTCGGCCTTAGCGATTTATCGTTCAGACGATCAATTAAATTTGTTAGCGATTAAACTTTTAGGTCAGTTGCTCTTTTGTACCGGAACTTCGGGGATGCAGCGCTTTTGGATCAGTTTGTTTGATGGAGAGGTGGCATGAGCATTCGCCGTCAGTATAGTTTGCCGAATTGCACGTTAGTTTTAGAAGGTTGGAACGATTCAAGCGCGGGTCAACTAGAAGCTCGACCTTTAATGTCCATGTTAGCCGGGGTTGAGTGTCACCTGAACGGTCAAAAAACGCTGATTGGCGGACGCGACCTTTTAGACAGTTTAGTCAAAACCGTCAATCGCTACGCTCAGGAATTCCTGAGTGGCATCCATATTCCCAGCGAGGTCAAAACCAACGCGGTGGAAATTACCCCCCTAGACTTGCAAACGCACCGCTTAAAGATTCAGTCGGG
>JAAHGE010000092.1 GCA_010672635.1 Desertifilum sp. SIO1I2
TAGCGTTCTAACATTTTGTTGTGTTATGTAAATGTTTTTCTTGAAGAACCATTAAAAAGATGATTTTCCTCCCATTCCCAGGTCTACTATAGATAGTAAGAATAAATCCACATTCCATCTGTTCTTAATGCATGAAGACAGCCCTTTTCTATGTCTTGAGATAGAGAAGTTGGAAGAAAAATCTTTGGGAATTTCTCCAGCGTTCAATCCTTAAAAACGATTTTGAAATGACATGATTAATTTAGAACCCGGTAGTATTAAACTGAAGGCAAATGCTGCTGATAAAACCGATGCGATTCGTCAAGCGGGGACATTGCTCGTCGAAAACGGCAATATGCAGCCGGGATATATCACCAGCATGATGGAACGGGAGAAAGTCGCCCATACCTATTTAGGCAATGGAATTGCCATTCCTCACGGTTTGCCCAAAGATCGAGATTTAATCGTACAAACTGGGATTTCTGTCGTGCAATTGCCCGGTGGGGTAGAGTGGAATCCTGGGGAAACCGTACATCTAGTTGTCGGAATTGCGGCAAAATCTGACGAACATATCGAGATTTTGTCTAATCTCACCTATGTTTTAGATGATGAAGCAACCGTTGCGCGTTTAGCGAAGACCAGCAACCCCGATGATATTATTGCCTGCTTGACGAATCGGGAAAGTAACGGTCAAGCCACAGTAGAAACCGTTCCTTCTGATTTTGCCAAATTTGTTGATATCGCTATTCGCGGTAAAGCCGGACTTCATGCCAGACCTGCCACCGTTTTAGCAAACCTGGCGAAGGAGTTTCAATCGGAAATTCGCCTCCGCTACGGCAATCAAACGGCAAATGTTAAAAGTTTGGTATCGTTATTAAAGCTAGGGGTAGAAGGCGGTCAGACGATTCGCCTGATGGCAGAAGGTCGCGATGCGGATGAAGCATTAGAGACATTGCAAACTGCGATCGCATCTGGCTTAGAGGATGAAGAAGAGGACACCCCCCAAGCTACCCTCGGTCATACCTTACAATTTGAATCCGTGGCCATACCCGGAATTGCCGCATCGCCAGGAATTGCGATCGCACCTGTATTCCAGTTTAAGCGCGGCAAGATGGTCTTTGAAGCCACCGCCAAAGATCCCCAAGCAGAAAGAACCCGGTTGCGCCAAGCCGTCGAAACCGCCAAACTGCAATTGCAAGACCTGTACGCCGAAGTCAAAGAAAAATCAGGCACAGGTAAAGCCTCCATTTTCCTAGCGCACCAAGAATTTCTCAACGATCCAGAATTAGTCGAAGAAGCGATCGCCCATCTTCAGGATAACCGTAGCGCGCCTTGGGCTTGGCAGCAAGCCTACGAACAACGGGTCAATAGTCTGCAACAACTCAAAGACCCCCTCCTCGCCGGACGCGCTACAGATTTACGCGATGTCGGTCGGCGGGTGTTGCGCTTGCTCGCCGATAAAGTTGAAGATGAGCCAAGCTTACCCAATTATCCAATTATTTTAATTGCCGAAGACCTCACCCCATCGGATACCGCCGGATTAAACCCAGAACTCACCCTCGGCTTTTGCACCGCCTATGGGGGGCCAACCTCCCATAGTGCCATTATTGCGCGATCGCTCAACCTTCCCGCGATCGTCGGGGCCGGCCCGGCCATCCTCAACCTAGAAGATAGTATCCCCTGCATCCTCGACGGCGAAAGCGGCAACCTTTACCCCCAACCCTCGCAAACCGATATTGAAACCGCCAAAGCCGCCCAAAAAGACCTGCAAGCCATTCGCGAAGCCGAAAAACTCGCTTGCTATCAACCCGCCATTATGAGTGACGGCCATCGCGTCGAAGTCGTTGCCAATATTGGGGCCGCCGCCGAAGCCGAACAAGCCGTCAACGCCGGGGCCGAAGGCGTGGGACTGTTGCGAACCGAGTTTTTATTCCTCAACCGTTCCCAACCTCCCTCAGAAGAGGAACAACTCGCCGCCTATAGCGAAATGACCCAAGCCTTAAACGGCTTACCCTTAATTATCCGTACCTTAGATATCGGCGGCGATAAAGCCGTCCCCTACCTCAACCTCCCCGCCGAAGAAAATCCCTTCCTCGGCGTTCGCGGAATTCGCCTCTGTTTCCAGCGTCCCGACCTGTTTAAGTCTCAACTCAGAGCCATTTACCGCGCCTCTCAGACCGGCCCTGTAAAAATCATGTTTCCAATGATTTCCACGCTAGAAGATATCAGAAGCGCCAAGAAACTAGCGGAGGAAGTCCGTTTAGAAGTGGGGGCCGATCCGGTCGATATCGGCATGATGATCGAAGTCCCTTCCGCCGCAATGATGGCCGATGAATTTGCGAAAGAAGTGGATTTCTTCTCTGTCGGTACCAATGACTTAACCCAATATGTTCTGGCAATGGATCGCGGCCACCCCGCCTTAGCCAAACAAGCCGATGGGTTGCATCCTGCGGTTCTGCGGATGATTCACCAAACCGTGCAAGCCGCCAGCGCCGCCGGGAAATGGGTAGGCGTCTGTGGCGGTATTGCAGGAGATCCCAAAGGGGCCGTCATCCTTACAGGGTTAGGCGTGACAGAACTCAGTATCAGCATCCCCAGCGTGGCGGCGGTGAAAGCCAAATTGCGCGGCCTGTCGTTTGCCAAAACCCAAGATATCGCCAAACGCGCCCTGAAATGTCGCAACGCCCAAGAAGTTCGCGCCCTGTTATAGATTATGAATCCTCAAATTGCTACGATTACCCTCAATCCGGCTATCGACCAAACCGCCTCAATTCCCAACTTTCAGGCTGGGGAAGTCAACCGCGTGGACTGGGAACAAGCCGACCCTGGCGGTAAGGGTGTGAATGTTGCCTCATTTCTCACTGATTTTGGCTTTTCCGTTACCGTTTCCGGCTTTTTGGGTAAAGATAACGCCGAAGCGTTTCACCACTTCTTTCACCAGAAAGGAATAGAAAATCGCTTTATCCCCGTCCCTGGTAAAACGCGCGTTAACGTCAAAATTATCGACCCGGTTCAGAACCAAGTCACCGATATCAACTTTCCCGGACAAGCCCCCACTGAAAACGATATCCAAGACTTGCATCGAGTTATCGATGAATTGGCAAAAGAGTGCGACTGGTTCGTCCTTTCGGGAAGTCTCCCTGCTGGCGTGGAACCCAGGATTTACGGCCAGATAATTGAACGCTTGAAAGCCCAAGGCAAAACCGTGGTTCTGGATGCTAGCGGCGAGAGTTTCCGTCAGGCTATCCCGTTTGCCCCCTATGCGATTAAACCCAACATTGATGAGTTGCAGGAACTCATCGGTAGGAGTTTAGAAGGGGAAAGTGCGATCGCTCATGCCGCCCAAGAACTCCTCACCCAGGGTCTAGAATGCGTCGTCGTCTCAATGGGGGCCAAAGGGGCCATCTTTGTTGAACCCAACCAAGCCCTCATCGCCCGTCCCCCCAAAGTTGAAGTCATCAGTACCGTTGGGGCAGGCGATGCAATGGTCTCCGGCTTGGTGACAGGCAAACTCAGAGGTTTATCCCTTCCCGACTGCGCCCGCCTCGCCACCGCCTTCTCAATGGGTGCCCTAACTCAAGTCGGCCCCCGACTTCCCCCAAAAGAGGAGATTGAAGCCTTGACTGGGGAAGTTGAGGTGGAAAGCCTTTGAAGAGGATGGGGGGATGGGGAGATGGGGAGGTGGGGAGGTGGGGGGATGGGGAGAATGAAGATAAATCGGCTACTGTTCTAGAAACCCACTCAGCACTCAGCACTCAGCACTCGGAACTTTGCACTCCTTTCCCCCACTCAGCACTGTTTTCCTCACTCGGAACTCGGAACTCGGAACTTTGCACTCCTTTCCCCTACTCAGCACTCAGCACTTTTTACTCAGCACTAAATAATATGAAAACCATTGATAAAATTGTGGCAGTCACAGCCTGCCCTACAGGAATCGCCCATACGGTAATGGCCGCCGAGGCCTTACGGAAAACGGCCCAGGTGATGGGCTATCAAGTTAAGGTTGAAACTCAAGGTTCCGATGGGGTGAAAACCCCGCTTTCAGATAGCGATATTGCAGAAGCCGATTTAGTAATTATCGGGGCGGATATTCATGTCGATCCTTCCCGATTTGCAGGCAAACCCGTCTACGCGACTTCCACCAGTCGCGTCATTCGCGATACTAAAGGGGTTATTGCAGCAGCTATTCAAGAAAGTCACCCAGAAGAATTTGGAGATGCGGGGGATGTGCTACCGACTCCCGATGGTTCTCCCATTCCCGATGTCCCCGATGCGGTTTCCACGGGGCCAAAACGCCTAGTCGCGATTACGGCTTGTCCAACGGGTATTGCCCATACTTTCATGGCGGCGGAAGCGTTGCGGAAATCTGCGGTTGAACTTGGTCATGACATGAAGGTGGAAACGCAAGGGTCTGTCGGGGCAAAAAACCAGCTAACCCCAGAAGAAATTGCTCAAGCGGATGCGGTTGTGATTGCAGCGGATACCCACGTTGATTTATCCCGTTTTAATGGCAAGCGGCTGTATCAAACTTCCACTAAGAAAGCCCTGAAAGATGGGAAAGGGGTGGTTCAATCTGCCCTGAGTTTACCGGAACCTGTCGCTGGGGCTGCGGTGGGTGAAGGCAATTATTTGCAGTCGGTGCAGCAAGCCAAAGCCGAACAGTCTGCCAAGCGTTCCGGGCCTTATAAGCACCTGCTGACTGGGGTTTCTTATATGTTGCCCGTGATTGTGGCGGGGGGGTTAATTATTGCCCTATCTTTCGTGTTTGGCTTGGAACCGCAGGCGGGAACCATTGGCGATGCGTTGATGCAAATTGGCGGGGGTGCAGCTTTTGCGTTAATTGTCCCCGTACTATCCGGTTTTATCGCCTTTTCGATTGCGGATCGACCGGGTTTAGCGCCGGGGTTAATTGGTGGGATGCTGGCGGCTAATCTGGGGATGGGTTTCCTAGGCGGTATTCTGTCGGGGTTCCTTGCAGGTTACATTGCTTTGTTGGTGCGGGATAAGGTGAATTTACCGCCGAACTTTGAAGGTTTAAAACCCGTTCTGGTAATTCCCCTACTTTCGACCTTGGTGGTTGGGTTGTTGCTGGTGTATGTGTTTGGCGGCCCAATTCGCGCAATTATGGAGGGGTTAACGGCGTTTCTCCAAGGGATGGGACAAACCAATGCGGTATTGCTAGGCTTACTCCTGGGTGGGATGATGGCAGTAGATATGGGCGGCCCGGTGAATAAGGCGGCGTATACCTTTGCGGTGGGGTTGTTAGCCAGCGATGTGACGGCCCCAATGGCGGCGGTGATGGCGGCGGGAATGACTCCCCCGCTAGGTTTGGCGCTGGCGACGTTGTTGGCGAAGCGGCAGTTTACCCAAGATGAGTTACAGGCGGGTAAGGTGGCAAGCGTTTTAGGTTTATCCTTTATTACGGAAGGGGTGATTCCGTTTGCGGCGAAAGATCCGATTCGGGTGATTCCAGCCTGTATTGCGGGTTCGGCAATTACGGGCGGGCTGTCGATGCTGTTTGGCTGTACGTTACGCGCCCCGCATGGTGGGATTTTTGTGTTGGCGATTCCTAATGCGGTCGGTCGGGGCGGATTGTATATACTGGCGATCGCGATCGGTACTGTCATTACGGCAATTGTCGCCACCCAACTCAAACGCTTTGCACCCAAGGCCCAAGCTTAAAAGAGGTTTAGGATGGGTAGGGCGTAGTCTGCGCTTACCCATCAAACCTCTAACAGCGTTAGGTTTTGGAAGAGCATTTTTTACTAAGTTTAAATAAGTTTAAGCTCCGACAAGTTGATGAGAGTATTGCTTAAAAGGGTGAATAAGAATTGTATGTTAAGTGAAGCTCCGGCAATGAGCCTTCCTATACTAAAAACTAATTCCTAATATTCCATCGTTCAGAGATTGAACGAGGAGGCGATCAGATGATTCACACCTACGAAGTCTTAGTCGATATCAAAGAATTTATCGAAGCCACAACTAATGCTTTTCGCTGCGGCACAAGCCGGTACGAAATCGACGCGGAGACGATACAGTTAGCAGATGGAATGGCGCGCATTCAAGCCAGAAAAGAACATCCCCAAGGGATTGAATACGATATCCGCGTGACGAGATTGTTAAAGTAATCCAAACAATCCAGGGATGGGCAGGTTCTAATTTTATTCTTAAGAATTTTAGCAATCTTGTTGAGCAATGCGAACAGATATTAAGGCTTGCTCAACAATTTTTAGTGTAAAGGGCAGGGCTTAATAGGTCGCGCACTTCTCCTTACTGTTTTGATAAAGACATCACGATTGATCGCACCAGTGGCAAGAAAACGCCCGGTTATATTGACTTCTACAAAGCCGATCATTTTTTGATTGAGGCGAAGCAGGGAAGCGACAAATCGGGGAAAGGAACAGCCAAATGCGGTACAAATGCTTACCTAACGGCAATGGAGAAAGCATTCGTGCAAGCGATCGCCTATACTCGCAATTTGTCTAGTAAACCTCGATTTCTGTTGACTTGCGATATTGGCGATCGCTTTGAGTTGTGGATGGGCTTCAGTGGCGACTATGGGGGCTATGGGGCGCGATCGCTCAATCTTGAATTTTCTTGAGGGCTTCTGCTTTGTGAATGGCTTGCTTGCCACTTTTTTCGCTTTCTACCAGGTATTCAGGATGCTCTGGAGAGGCTGTAAAGTGATGGTTTTTAAAGTCAGTCGGCTCAGTAATGACTTCTTTAATTTCGCCGCGTGAAGTTCCTCCCGAAGAGTGCCATTCAACGCGATCGCCCTTTTTCAATGTTTCAGTCATTAGTTTACGTCTCCTACAGCTTACTTCCACCAGGACTCGCCGCATTCACCAAATCCGGTCTTTCTGGATTGGCAGGACGCTGTATTGCATTATCTTTCGTGGGACGTTGATGATAGTCTAGTGGCTCAAGCTGTACGGGTTGACCTTGTTCGATCGACTGATACAAGGCTCGAATAATCCGCACATCGTTTAACCCTTCCATACCCGATGGTTCTGGATCGGTATTGTTTAAAATACAATCGGAAAAGTAGGTAAACTCAGCCGCTAACTGGCTGTGGGGAGGAAAAGATTGTTCCTGCGTCTCGCCATCAACGGTTAAATAATGCTTGAGTTCGCCGTGCCAAGCATAGGCCGGATCTACGCGTAAATCACCTTTGGTTCCAACAATTTGATAGGTAGAAACCTTAGCTGCGCCAAAGCTAACGGTAAAAGTGGCTAACCGTTCGTCAGGAAAGCGGAGAATGGCGCTACTCATCTCCTCCACTTCTGCAAACCGCTGTTCGCCTTTATTGGCAGCAACAGCATACACTTCAATTGGCTCATCTTGGAACAGATACCGCGCCGCATTGATGCAATAAATCCCAATATCATTGAGCGTACCGCCTCCGGTTACATCTCGCAGGCGAATATTTCCTTCCTCTGTCACCTGTTGTGTAAACACTGAGTTGAAAATGCGCGGTTCGCCAATTTTCCCGGAACGCACAATCTCAACGGCCTGCATATTGGCGGGTTCGAGATGCAGGCGGTAAGCGATCGCCAGCTTGACATCATTATCGTTACAAGCCTGAATCATTTGCTCGCACTCATCTTCCTTCACCGCCATTGGCTTTTCGCAGAGGACATGAATCGCTTGCTTGGCGGCTCGGACTGTATACTCGCAATGCCGATGATTGGGAAGCGCAATGTAAACGGCATCCACTTCACCGCTCGTTAAGCAATCCTCATATTCTTCGTGGGAATAGGTGCGATCGATGCCATATTTCTGGCTGAGTTCCTTTAATTTAGTCGAATCATCGGAAACTAAGGCAACCAGTTCGGAGTTCTCAGCTTCAGCAAAAGCTGGCATTGCGGCTTCTTGAGCAAACCAGCCAAGTCCGACAACAGCATAGCGAATTTTGCGATCGCCATTGGTTGAGGAGGAATGAGATGAGGTCATAGGGATATCTCGAAGAGAAATAGACGTGAGTTTTAGGATCGTCAGAGCGTTACCGCTCTACCCTGCACCCTCACGCCACCAGCCTAAAAGCGTTAATCCCTCTTTTCCTCTAACTCTTGAGACATCTTCACCCAGAGTCCTTAAGCCTTCAGACAGAGATAGATGACGTTCTACCCCATTAAATCGCTCGCTCTCGACAGATCGACCTTTGCAGCTTGGTTGGGTCTTTCTGATGCTGGCGGCTAGATGGCGATCGCTCTACCTCGCTACATAATTTGTTTGGTTTATTCTGTATGTTATGTAACAAAGTATCTCAATGTTATTGATTATGCAATTTATCCTGCTATTGTATAAGAGTAGACAGAACGCGGGAGGAAGTTGTGAGCCAAAGAGTCACCATAGCCGTTCCAGAGTCACTATTTGCCCGACTTCAACCCGTCAAGCAACATTTCAACATTTCCGCCGTATGCCAGGAGGCATTAGAGATGGCTATCACAATCGAAGAGCTTAAAGTCCAATCTGCCGAAGACCAAAATCTAGTCCAACGCCTTCAAAGCGAAAAGAAAGTTCTCCTCAACAAAGTTCGCCAAGAAGGGTTTGAACTAGGCATCCGCTCCAGTGCGAAGTTGTCCTACAAAGATTTCCGCCACTTTGAACGGGTTTACTCTCTAGCAACAGCCCTCGATGAAGATGTACTCGACTATCTGTTTTCTTACCTAGATTTGAAAAACTGTCCCGAACAAGCACGCCAACTGGATGCCGACTTCGCCTACTTACTAGAAGTCGATCCCGCAAGCCGGATTAGCTTTGCCCAAGGATGGATTGATGGAGTGTTATCCGTTTGGCAAACGATTAAAACCCAAGTCGATCGACCCTAATAGCTGAACTGAGGCTTTGCAAACGATTCACGCAAAGAAGAACCAAACCAAAGCCAAAAGTTTATCAAGAATGAGGTATTGCTGAATTGTGCTGTGCAATTATCTCAGGGCAGTAGCCAAATAAAACACGCCATTGACTTGAAAACACAGCTCAATGCTTCCAAGCTGGAGGATGGATCTGAGTTCCCATAACTGAGTTGCATCCTCTAGCGTTTGACACTGCACCATTAAGCATCCCGGATGAAAGCAGATAGAAAGCGAGTCAGCAGCAACGCCAGACTGGAGAATCCAGGACAAAAGGGAGTAGTCAGCAGCAGTTAGGTCAAACATCAGTCAGTTACCGAGTCAGGGGATAAGAATGATTAACCCATGAAACCAGTAACAAAACTGTCAGCTTTGTTACTTTATGCAAATATAAGCATAAAAAGATGAAGTAATTTTAACTCAACCTGACCTAGGGATAATGAATGCGCTCAGAGTGTAGATTCTTCCCCCTCCTCTGTGCTAACTCACCCCCCAAAGGCTATAGTAATTTGTCTTATTGCGTAGTCTTACTCCCATGAAACTGGTCTGTACCCAAAGCGATCTGAGCAACAACCTCTCCCTAGTCAGCCGCGCCGTTCCCTCGCGGCCGACTCAACCCGTTCTCGCCAACGTGCGGCTAGTCGCCGACGAACAGACACAAACCCTTAGCCTCACCGCCTTCGATCTCAGCTTAGGCATTCGCACCACCTTTAGCGCCACAGTAGAAGAATCAGGAGATATCACCCTACCCGCCAAACTCCTCAACGATATTGTTTCCCGCCTGCCAGGAGGCGAAATTACCCTCACCGACGAAACTGGCGTTGCTGTGGCTACCTTAATTTGTGCGACTGGACGCTATCAAGTCCGGGGGATGGGTTCAGAAGATTTCCCCGAACTCCCCTTAATTGAAGGTGGAGAAGTCCTAGAGTTACCCAGCAACCTCCTCATCGAAGGCTTGCGCGGTACCCTGCTCGCAACGAGCGCCGACGAAACCAAACAAGTCCTCACGGGCGTCCATTTAACCGTACAAAACGATACCTTAGAATTCGCCGCCACTGATGGCCATCGCCTCGCTGTGGTGAAAACGGCTAAAGCAGAAGCTACAGACTCAACTTCGAGTCACGCCTTTGAGGTGACAGTTCCCGCCAGAGCCTTGCGCGAACTAGAGAAAATGGTAGGAATGCATAAGGAAGATAGCGAGATTACCCTGCATTTCGACCAAGGCCAGGTAATTTTTGAGCTGCCCCAACAGCGGCTAACGGCGCGAACCCTAGAGGGACAATACCCCGCCTACAATCAATTGATTCCCAATCAGTTTCAACGCCAAGTCACCCTCGATAGACGCCAACTGATTAGCGCGGTTGAACGGATTGCCGTCCTCGCCGACCAGAAGAATAATATCGTCAAATTCAGCCTAGATGCGGAAAATCAACAGCTAACGCTTTCCGTTGATGCCGCCGATGTGGGAAGTGGAAAGGAGTCTCTAAGCGCAGAAATCTCTGGAGAAAGCCTAGATATCGCTTTTAATGTCAAATATCTGGTAGAAGGTCTCAAAGCAATTCCCTCTAGCGAATTGCAAATGCAACTGAACGCCCCCACAACTCCCGTGATTCTCTCCCCCATTGGCGCAGTGCAGATGACCTACCTGATTATGCCCGTGCAACTGCGCTCCTAGAAGATAACCAATTTTCGCTTTTCTTTTGATCCGAGCAAGCCTTAAACTAAAGGATGCTCCTGATTGTTGTCATTCAAGTTCTTAAGTTGACTGATTCATCTGTGCGAAAAGTTGTCATAGCGGGTAACTGGAAAATGTATAAAACTCAGGCCCAAGCCCTTGAGTTTTTACAAGGGTTCATGCTTGAGTTAGATAACGTTCCGGAAGAGCGGGAAATTATTCTCTGCGCTCCGTTTACGGATTTAGCCCTCTTATCCAAAAATCTGCATGGATCTCGCGTGCAGTTAGGGGCGCAAAATGTTCACTGGGAAGAAGCCGGAGCCTATACTGGCGAAATTGCAGGACCGATGCTGGCAGAAATTGGCGTGCGTTATGTGGTGGTTGGCCATAGCGAACGGCGACAATATTTTGGCGAAACGGATGAGACGGTTAATCTCCGCCTAAAAGCGGCTCAAAAGTACGATCTAACTCCGATTCTGTGCGTTGGCGAAACGAAGCAACAACGCGATGCAGGGGAAACGGAGATTCTGATTTATACTCAACTGGAGAAAGCCCTCGTCGGTGTGGATCAACAGAAGCTGATTATTGCTTACGAACCCATTTGGGCAATTGGTACGGGGGATACTTGCGAGGCGAAGGAGGCGAATCGCATTATTGGATTGATTCGTTCTCGCTTGAGCAATCAAAATGTGCCGATTCAATATGGTGGTTCGGTGAAACCGACCAATATTAATGAGATTATGGCCCAACCGGAAATTGATGGCGCGTTGGTTGGCGGCGCGAGTCTGGAACCTCAGAGTTTTAGCCGCATTGTCAATTATCAAGTTTAATCTCGCCATCCTGAGTCAAAGAGAGCAGTTTCAGGTTCGATCCTAGACTGCTCTCTTCTGGTGTTTAGAGCGATCGCTTAAAATTGCTACTCTTGATTACACATCGCCCTCTCCTGTAATGTACAAACGGCGGGCTGGAACTCTTCCCAAGTTCTGCAAACTTGCTCGTAGCATTGGGGGGGCGCAATGGGCAGATTTTTCAGGTAAAAGAACGTGACTTGGTTAAAAGATTCCAACAGGAATACGACTTCGGCGGTTGGATTGTAAGAATCCACGGCTTCCAAAATGTGGGCATTGATAAAGTGGTGGCGCAGGATGATCGTATCAGGAGCAGCTAACCAGGCGTTCAAAAATGCCGCAAGACGGGAGCGTTGAACAAAGTAGGTTCGGAAAGATTCCCCTGCAATACCAACCGCAGCAGAGCGGGTACTACAAATAATTGCGCCTCGTTCGCCACCCAGATATCCTGCCCAGGCGTTGTAGCCAATTGCCAACAAATTCGTAGCAATAAACTCTTGCTGCCAGTCCATTAAATCAGAGTCTTTATTCATAATACGCCTCCAATAGATGGATGAAGCTGGA
>JAAHGE010000920.1 GCA_010672635.1 Desertifilum sp. SIO1I2
TGTTCAGTTGAACAGCCAGCAATTCTTCCCTAGAAACGGGTCGATCCAGCCAGGAGTTTTAAGCATGAAACTAACCAAGATTGACTTAAGTAATATTATGGCGATCGGTCATGACAATGACCAGCTTACGCTCTTAATTGACCGAGGAGAAACGATTGAATACTTAGAAATTCCTGCACCTGTTTACGCCTATCAAGGCTTACAATTTATTGACGCCATTGCCACTGATAATATCATTGAAGCCGCCGCAGAAGTCGAACGGATAGAGGAATCAGAACCCGAAGATGCAGATATTCCGATGCTGCCAGTTCGTTCGGGAATGGCTTCTGCCATTGGCTACGATCTAGACCGACAAACTTTGCAAGTTGCCTTCCGCAACGGTTCAGTTTATCAGTATAGCGATGTCGATCTCGACACTTGGGAAGATTTCCGAAAATCAGCCTCAGTCGGCAAAGTTTACAACGCCAAAATCAAAGGAATTTTTCCTTCGCGGCGAGTTGAACACTAAGCCCTGGTTGACTGACAATCAAGAGAGTCGCGTAGGTTGGGTTGAGGTACGAAACCCAACACAACCCTCGCTACTGTTGGGTTACTAAATCTTAACCTGACTTTCTAGCATTGCTATAGCTGAGATCTATGCAATTCAATTGCAGTCTCAGCTTTTTGCTTTGTTCAATCCAATAGACTGTAGCTTGCCGTTATTTGTGGGTTTTCTGCTGGAATGGAGAGAGATAGCCTATTGCGATCGCATTCTCCTCAATCCTCTCCTCTGCCGATTGTATTTTACCTCTAGTCAGGCAGGACTCCTGCTTACATGAGGTTTAGGGTAAGTTGTCTATCCCTGATAGGGATTCATTCATCCAAGAAGGAAGAAGGTATGAAAGCTCTCAAGCTAAGAACCATATTTCAATCCCTGCAAGGGATTGCTGCAATGTATGCAGTACAGAACTTAGAAGAAAGTATCTAAGCTGATTCTTGGGCTTTCACATTCAAATTCTATCATAACGTTATGGTTCTTAGCTTGAGGAGAGTCAGCAATTTTGGTGCTATATTAGTAGAAACGCGAACAAGGACGTTGCCTGAATTGCCGTTCAGAAACAACGCCCTCTATTCGTTAATTTTTGAGAGCTAACAGGTATGGAACTGGTCTAGCTCTGATTTGTAATCCAATATTTTGGAGTAACTCTCCTATGATAACAAAAATGCTGGAGCAAATTCACCTGCTTCAACAACACTGTACTTGTGGTACCTGCAATCTTTGCAGTGGTCTAGAGGTACTTAGATCTCAAGCATGGGATTTAGGCACTGAAGTAGATCGTCTCTCGGATGAATCTTTTCAACATCGATGCGAACCTGACTACTCTAGCGAAGATTATTGCTCCATAGAAGATTCTCGCGAACTGGTCAAGCGACATTATCAGGGGAAGGAGTAGGCTAACTCAAAGCAACAATATCCCGTGCGCTAAGGAGGATACAGGGTGGGGTAAATCCCACCCTTTGTATCTAAGTAGACGCTATACCTATTTAACGTCTA
>JAAHGE010000921.1 GCA_010672635.1 Desertifilum sp. SIO1I2
GATTTTGTCGGCGGAGAATGGGACTTTTACGCTGCAACCCACGTTTGAGGGGGAAAAGCGAACGGTGGAGATTTGGCGCGATCGCACAGTCGCTATCGATCAAGGGGATGCTGTGGCTCGCTGGTTTTTGAGTTCCTAAACGACACCAGGGCTAGGGAAAATCCAGGTGAGCTTTAAGCACCCGATGCTAGCACAAGATTGTACTGGCATTTAATCGCCATTCACACCTTAACTCAAAATTCCAAGTTCGATCCAATCTTGCTCGGAACTTGTGGCGTCAACGGTTCGTTCTCAAGAAGAATTGCAACGATCTAAACAGAACCTCAGACTTGAGAGATTCAGCGTTTTCCTGAAAGAAATTAGCCCGGAAAGGCTTCCGGGCTAAGACATTAGCAACGTTATCGCGGTTTAACGGTGGACGTGCTGTTCTAGTAAGGCTTTAGCGCGAGGTTTATAGATCAGATAGAACAACGTTTCGACATAGCGCATTAAATCTTCACGATTTTCCTTAGACGCATAGTTCCAGAAACCATAAATCCGGGCTAAAGAAAGCAAGCGCGTGGTGTGGATTTTCCAGGTGTAGGTACTGTAAACTCGCTCGATGGCTTGTTGCGAGATTTTATACCAGTAATTGGGATCGCGATCGCAATTGTTAGCAAACTCCAGCAATTTATCCGCCGTTTCTTCGAGATTGGTCGGGTTAATATAGAAGCCATTCACGCGGTCTTGAATAATTTCTAAAGGCCCGCCGAACTGGGTGCCAAAGGTGGGTAAACCGGAAATCATCGCTTCTAGAATCGTCAAACCAAAGGCTTCAAACAGCGCCGGTTGAACAAAAACGCCTTGACGGTCTGCAATCACGCGATAAATTTCGCCGGAGTCGGTTTTGGGCAAGCGAACGCCTAACCAGCGAATCTTACCATGCAGGTTGTGCTCATCAATGGTGCGATAAAGTTTGACAATTTCGTCGCGTTCTTCATTATCTTCAGTTTCTTCAACCCGCAGCTTACCCGCAACCAAAATCAAGTTGCAGCGTTCTTGCAAATCTTTGCTGCGACCAAAACATTCTGCTAACCCGGTTAAATTTTTAATCCGGTCGAGACGCGCCATTGAAAACAGCGGTCGCTTGTTGGGGTCATCCAGTTTACCAAAGATATTCGCCGGATCATCTAAGGTAAAGAGTAACTCTTCAATGCGATCGCGATCGCTCTGAATCCGATCCTCATTGCGAGTGTAGGGGAAATAAACATTTTCATTCACCCCAGGCGGAACCACGTTAAATTTCGGCGAGAACAACTCAATCCCATTCACCACATGATAGAGATCCGGCATGGTGAAATTGGCGTAAGACTCGTACTGACCAACGCTATCGGGACGCCCGACAATTTCTTGATAAGTGCTGCTGATGATAAAGTTCGCCGAGTTCATCGCAATTAAGTCGGCGGTAAATTGCAGCGAGAAGTGGTACTTATCGTCTAAATCTTGCCAGTAGAGGTTACTAAACAAGTATTTAGATTTTTCCAGGGCGTGGGA
>JAAHGE010000922.1 GCA_010672635.1 Desertifilum sp. SIO1I2
TGGCTGCCACATAATCCAGAGTATCAGGTCGGCGAGGTGGTGCTGTATCAAAAATGCCTGTATGTTCAAGGAGAATTACACAAACAGGACTGTCATCCAGGTTTAACGGCCACTCTGCAAACTCAACTCAATTCTAAGATGAAATGGGGAACGGCCCTGACAAGCGATCGCATTCTTCACCTCGCCGCAGACAAGCGCACCCTAGGCGAAACCTACAACGCCAATGTTGTGGATATGGAAGGGTTCGCCGTTTTAGATATCCTCAGTCCCCTGGGGGTAGAAGTTGCCATGTTACGAGTTGTCAGCGATGATTGCAATGGCGATTTACCCGATTTATCAGGAACTCTTAGCGAAGAGGGTTCTTTACTACCTTTACCGCTAGCGATGCAAATGATCCGCCAACCCCTCGCCACAACTCGTTTAATTCGGGGTTCTCTGAAAGCATTAGGTACATTACGGCGGTTAACTGAAACTTTGTTCAGCTTCTAGCTATCATTTTGCTTATCTTGTTCTTGTAGTTTTTGATGGAGTTGAGCAAGTTTTTCAGCTACTGCAACTTCTTTTTTTTGTTTATTTAAATCAGCTAATTTCTCCTCCAGGATTATTTCTATACTTGCTTGTAAGGTTAAAAAATGTTCTAAACAGTCCTTCTCGCTTAGTTGATGTATTCCTTTACTTAAAACAGAGTAAATCTTCCTATTCTCAACCAAAAAGTTAGGTAAATGCTGATTTAAAGCTTGAATTTTTTCATCCATTCTCTTTTTTCTGTATTCAATCTCGTCTAGACATAAATTAGCTTTTGCTTTGTGGTAAGATTCTTCGATTAAATCCTCGAATATTCTTCTCAGGTAAACAAAAGATCCAATTCCTACTCCATGAGAAAATAAACCAATTGCTCTTGAAAACTCTCTATATTTTTCTTCGCCTAATACCTTTTTGTATTGCTCAATACTGTATTTTTTTAGATCGGCAATAGAAGGATTTTGACCAATTTTTATCAGTTTTTTTTGAAGCGGATCGTACAACACATGATACAAGAATAAAAAATAAATTTTATGAGAGCTGTCTCTAGCACAAGTTAAGGTTGTTGTAAGAATTCTTGTTTGAGAAAAATTTTCAGGACTTCTTGATGTTGAAGATACATCTAAAGTTTTAAATATACTTTGGTTTTTACATTGAACACAATAAACATCCATTGAAAGTGAATTAGCTTGAAGCGGAGACAAATAATAGTTGAGCTTATCACTTTCAAGATCAGTTAAATTTAAATCTTCATAAAGTGGGGTATTAAAATACCAGTCAGTAGGCGAGGGAAGTTTCATTTCAGAAAACTGCAACTATAATTCAAGTAATTTACAGATTTTTTTTAAGTAATATTCACTGCGATGATTATAGCATTTCAACGTAATAAGAGGTGTAGAGGTTGCCATGTTGCGAGTCGTCAGCGATGATTGCAATGACGATTTACCCAATTTAGCAGGAACCCTAAGCCAGGAAGGGGCTTTACTCCCCCTCCCCCAAGCAATG
>JAAHGE010000923.1 GCA_010672635.1 Desertifilum sp. SIO1I2
TCAACCCCTGCAATTATTACCGCATTCTTGCTAGCATTTTTTCCGATTGCTGTCAATGTGGCGGTCGGTTTAGCAACCGTGGAACCGGAAATGCAGGATGTTTTGCGATCGCTTGGAGCCAGCCAGTGGGAAATCTTCCAGAAAGTTGGACTCCCCCATAGCTTACCCTATCTGTTTGCTTCGCTCAAGGTGGCAATCTCCCTGGCCTTCGTCGGTTCGGTGATTTCTGAAACCGTCGCCTCCAATGCTGGCTTAGGCTATCTGATCGTCAGCGCCACTTCAACCTTTGACGTTCCTTTGGCTTTTTTGGGATTATCGATTCTAGGGCTAATGGGAATTCTGCTCTATAGCGTCTGTCTGCTGCTCGAAGTTTACTGGATTCCTTGGCAGCGATAAGCGATGGGCGTAAAATCTCGACCTGTATAGATTTGGGCGCGGTTTAGCAGTATCCTAGATTTATCCAAGCGTTGGGTTCGCGATCGCCAATCCGTGTTTATCCTGATGACAACTTAGCGATAAGCGACCTTGATTAAGATAGCGAAACTTTCTCTGCTGTCTCCAGAAAAATCCATTTTAAGTCAGTCGCTTTGTCTGTAAGTTCATCCATCGAGTTCCTCTATCCCCTCCAGTGAAACGGGTGCAAGGGTTGAGACTCTGCCTTTTACTCAAGAGGGGGTAATTTTTAACCACCGATCGGGAGTTAAGGCGATCGCTTAGCGGTTTTTTCGATTATCAACCTCATCCATTTCCATACAATAACGGCTTTTGCCCTACGGATAACCTGTAAGCATCGAGTGTATCCTATCGGTTCCGATTTTTAAAAAACAATTTCGGCCGATAGGTAACGGTTAAATGTAAACTTTTTTGTAACTAATTTCACCCCAAAGAAAGATGATTTTCTCACCGCTCCCCTTTACTCTAAGCCTATTGAATGAGAAGAGACTCGCAGTGAAACTATCCTTGACAATCTCAATCCAACTCTAATAAAGATTTTAGGGATATTTTTCCATTCAATAGGCTAAGTATTCTATCTTTCAGACGTTGATTGCCGTGAATTTCTCAAAAGCATTAAAAGGCGACTTTCTGTCGATGAACTCTTACTCTGAAAAGCCTAGTAAGGGTAACATTCTTATTGTGGATGATGCCCTAAACAACCTCAATCTTCTGTCTGCTATTTTACACGAGGAAAACTACCATGTCCGCAAAGCAACCAGCGGACAAATGGCACTAGCAACCTGTAATGTTGAGCTTCCAGACTTAATTTTATTAGATGTGATGATGCCCGATATCGACGGGTATAAAGTTTGCCAGCAACTCAAAGCCAATCCCAATACTCAGGCGATTCCTGTTATCTTCATCAGCGCGCTTGATGATGCACTTGACAAAGTTAAAGCCTTTGAAGTTGGAGGAGTCGATTACATCACAAAACCCTTTCAAATTTCTGAGGTTCTAGCTAGAGTTGAAAATCAATTAATGATTCAACGATTGCACAATCAGTTAATGGAACAGAACCAACAACTGCT
>JAAHGE010000924.1 GCA_010672635.1 Desertifilum sp. SIO1I2
CCTATCGCAAATTCTCACCAATCTGTTGATTGCCACCCAATGGACCATACTCCTTTCAGCGATCGCCTTCATTGGGGGTGGAATAGTCGGATTCATCGTCATGTTAATGCGAATTTCCTCCAATGCGATCGCCAGAAGCATCAGCCTGGTGTATGTCGAATTCTTTCAGGGAACGCCCCTGTTAATGCAGCTATTTTTAACCTTCTTCGGGTTATCCGTCGTCTTTAACCTCAACTTCTCCCCGTGGACGGCCGCTGCGATCGCCCTCACAACCTACAGCAGCGCCTTTCTGTGTGATATAAGGAAAAAGCACCATGTTGCATCCACACCTCAAAAAACGCGCTAAATTCAACTGGCGTCAACCCAAAACCAAGATATTCACCGCCCTTCTTGTCAGCCTTCTCGTCGCCTTTAGCGTCGTCGCCTGTACTAGCGGTTCCATCACTTCTCAATCTGTTGCAGGCGATGCGACCACAGCACAAACCGCCACCAACCCCACCAGCATCCAGGGAAACTCCACCTTAGATCAAATTCTCAGTTCTGGCAAAGTTAGAATCGCCGTCCCCCAAGACTCCCCGCCGTTTGGTTCTGTCGGTACTGATATGAAACCCCAAGGGTACGATGTGGATGTCGCCAAACTGGTTGCAGAATCGCTAGAAGTGAACTTAGAATTGGTTCCCGTTATTTGTTATGAAGAATTCTCCTTGCTACATCGGCATTCGTCGCGGCGATTTAGATATGTTGCAGTGGGTGAATGTTTTTGTCAGTAGTAAGCGACTTTCTGGCGAACTTAACGATCTTTCCCAACAATGGTTTGGCGAACCCTTGGATCTTCCGGCCTTTTAATCAGGGAATACAGGACAATTTGACTGGCTTGACGGGTAGCGGTTTTAGAAACTCAAATTTTTCTCAAGATCGCTCAGTCTATTGAACTCTGCACTGCTTGGGTGCGCCGTTACTGAGCGTGCAGGCTACGCAACGTTGTACCCTACTTCAGCATTAACCATGACACAATTTCAGCCAACAACTTCTACGCTCTCTAATTCCGACTCATCTCAAGCCATGATTGTGGCCCAGGATGTAGAAAAATGGTATAGCAACAAGTTTCACGTTTTGCGGGGGGTTAGCCTCAAAATTAACCGAGGGGAAGTGGTTGTGGTAATGGGGCCTTCGGGTTCGGGGAAATCTACCTTTATCCGGACCTTTAACGCACTCGAACCCTACCAGAAAGGAACGATTACCATCGATGGAATGACCCTAACCCACAACATGAAGAACATAGAAGCCATTCGGCGAGAAGTGGGGATGGTGTTCCAGCAGTTTAACCTGTTTCCTCACCTAACGGTGCTAGAAAATGTCATGTTGGCTCCCAGGGAAGTCCGAGGTTGGAAGAAGGAACGAGCCAAGCAGATTGCGGCAGAATTATTAGAACGGGTGGGTATCTTAAATCAAGCCCATAAATATCCGGGACAGTTATCGGGGGGTCAGCAACAACGGGTGGCGATCGCACGCGCTTTAGCA
>JAAHGE010000925.1 GCA_010672635.1 Desertifilum sp. SIO1I2
TCAGTTCTAAGCGCGTGCGGGGAGAATAGTCTTCGGGGAGTTGATTTTCCCGACGGAAGGCTTTGAGGGTTTCGACATAGAAGCCTTGCAGAAAGTCTTCAATTTGGTTGTAGCGAGCTTGAAAACCTAAGCGCGATCGCACTGAGGCAATATGACGGTATACCATAACGCTTAGGTTACTGTGCAATTCCGAACGACCGCGCTTGGAACCCAACTGGTAATACTCTAAGCATTTTTGCAGGCGATGCCGCGCTAAACTGAGTTGCCAAGAACGGGCTACCCCAGAAGCTTGAATGCGATCGCTCTTGGTACAAATGCGCTCAACTTCTAAGGCGATCCGCGTGGCTACCGCTTCAGCAGAACGACATTTTCCGGTTTCTAAAGCCGCTTGAATATCTTCGAGTAACAGACGGGTTAAGGTAGAAATCTCCATCACTCCCGCTGCTGATTGTGACAGTTCAGGTTGAGCCGATAATCCGAAACCCGATTCTGTAACTTGCGTAACCGTTTTTACCGGATCGCTTGGAGATTTAGCCGTAACGGTTGATGAAGGAGCTAAAGAAGGTTTGTTGGTGGGACGAATCATCCGCCGTTCAACAGCGTTCAAGCTATGTAAGTGTGCCGCGTGGGTATTAATCATTGTTGATTCTCCAGAGTGGTGAATGCACCGCAACTGCTGATGTGTCATCAATCAGGTGGTCGCTGTCGATTACAATTCGACTTTAGATAGGTCTTGACGTAGGATCGACCCTGAATGTGGCACTCCTTAATGAGGAGGAATGGCAAGAGGTGAAAACCGTTCCTTGAAGTTCTTATTAAAAATCTTCCGGACAGCCCCTAAACCTTGATGTAATAAGCAGTTGCGCCACTCGATCGAGAACTGCGATCGCCTCATCCAGTTGGGTGATTCCCCTGAGCCAGGAAGTGGACACTCTGAGAACTGGCTAGATGAAGAAGGGAGTTGAGAATTGGGAGTTAGGGGTTGGGGGAGAAGAAGGGAATTGGGAGTTGGGAGTTAGGAGTTGGGGGAAGAAGAGGATGGGGGGATGGGGAAACTTGGTAATTATCAACTCAGCACTCCTCCCCCCACTCAGCACTCTTTTCCTCACTCGGAACTCGGAACTCGGAACTGGGTACTTTCTTCCCCCCCATCCCCCATCCTCTTTCCCACTCAGCACTATTAAGTGGCCTTAAGCATCGGGAATCCAAGCAGCAGCGGCTTCCCAGCCTAACCCTTTGCGCGCGATCGCGGGTTCATTATCCGTCAAATCTAGTACCGTTGAAACTTGATAGCCCAACTCCGACTCGCTATCAATGATCGCATCCACCAGCTTATCTAAACGGTCAAACAACTCCGCAGCAGAAGTATACTCCGGTTGATGAGGCACAGGAGCCATCTCTTCATCGCCGACTAAATGAGCAGAAGTAGAAATAATCGGATTTCCCAAAGCATTTAAAAGTTCTTGACAGATCGCATGATCCGGAACGCAAAACCACGGGGATTCGCGTTCCGGATCAA
>JAAHGE010000926.1 GCA_010672635.1 Desertifilum sp. SIO1I2
TAGTTTCCGCTTCGGCGGATTCTGCGCTAGCTAAAACTGCTCCATTGAGATTAATCGAGTTAATCATCAAACGAGTCACTTCTTGGCGGTGTCCGCGTTTTTTGCGAGTTTTCTTTTTCGGCTTCATCTTGTACACCAAGACTTTCCGGGCGCGGAAATGCCGTAAAACCGTGCCTTCAACCGTTGCGCCTTCCACGAGAGGTTGACCAATATGGACGTTATCTTCATGGGCAACAAACAGCACTTTTTCAATGCTCACTGACCCGTCTTCTTCCACGGGAAGCAGTTCGATATCGTAGAAGCGGCCGGGTTCTACTCGCAGTTGTTTCCCGCCAGTTTCAATAATTGCGTAACTCATTGGGATCGTCCTTAAAATTGCCGTACAGGTAGCTGGTGCTTGAAGTTTAAGCTGGTGACACCAGCATTTGCTATCTCAACCTGATCCGAGCAGGTAATAGCAGACAATCTACTATTATCTGTTAAAAAGTCTTATTTTGTCAAACTAAAGATTCCCGCTGAGTAAGCGCCACACCAGTTGCAAAATCCACAGGGTAAACGCACCCGCCGCAAAGACAACAATGGCAATTCCCACTAAAAGCAAAACCACAAACCACCGGTCGGCCTTGGTACTCACGTTTGGCGCTTCGAGATGCGATTCTAGGAGTTCTAGATTCATCGCATTCGCTTTCCAGGCGACATCAAACAAATCGCCCAACGCAGGCACCGTGCCAATTAAAGTATCGACAATAATATTAAAAGCCATTCGCCCTAGGGTTTCCCTGGGAACGCCCAAACGCGAGGCTTCGTATAAGATATATCCTGACAGGGCAGAACCCACCACATCGCCACCCCCCGGTAAGAGTCCGAGTAACGGATCGATCCCCACGCGATAGCCAGTTCCGGGAATGCCCACAGCATTATCAAGGATGCGACTAATCCGTCGCAAGCGCTTTAAGATTAGGTGTTGAGACTCAGATAAAACAATTTTGGGTCGAGGAGGCGGGTGAGGCTGCGCCATAAATTCGTTCTCAAAAATGTAGATTACCGCTATTCAAGCATTATTTGTCCGAGTTCGGGTACGTCACAGGCGAGATATTTCCACCCCCCATTGCTGCTAGCATCCTGTATAGAGGTGTGTGGAGTCAGTAAGCATGAATAGACAACCCGGAACTGGAACGACCATTTTCTTATACATTTTTGGGATTTCCCTGTTGGTTACGGCGGTCATTGTTGTCCTTAGAGGGACGGGTGTAGTGGGATGGATTCCAGGCTATGTTATTTGGGCATTAGTTTTGTTTTCCATTGGCGCTGGCGTTCTCGCGGCTTTAAAGAATTTGAATCGGCGCTGGTGAACGCAAGCTGAAAGTTCTCTGATGTTGGGTTTCGTGCCTCAACCCAACCTACGCGACGATGCTTTTGTTCAGTTCACCGGGGGCGAAAGTGACTGAATTTACGAGATTGATGTCTGTCTTTAGAGTTGGATCGTCTTTGGGGTAATCTGACTTAGGGGCGATTCAG
>JAAHGE010000927.1 GCA_010672635.1 Desertifilum sp. SIO1I2
TGAAAACCGCTCTAACTCTCCAACAATGGTGCTACTATTCAGCGCCAATAAAGCTTGTTGAACCGCTGCTCTTTCAACGCCTCCCAGTGCAGAAATGTCTGTTTCCCCTAGTTGTGCTTGAACTTGTTCTAAATAAAGTTGCGGTATTGGTAAATATCGTTGAAGAAACCTCGCAAGTTCCGGTTCGTTATACTTCAGAACAAAACGCTCGACTTCTGTTATCAGCGCTTGCACATTGCGAACTTGTTGGACAAACGCCGCATATTCGCGCTGAAACTCGCCAGGGGAATCTAAAGCGAAAGGGAGTTGTTGTTGGTGCAAGCGAGCTTGAAGCAGGGAAACCTTTAAACTGGTGAGTAAAAGCCCAATCTCATGACTTCTCTCTGCTTCAAGCCTAGCCGTCTTTTCTTGAATGTTCCCTAAAATGAGTCCGGTTGCCGTTCCAATCGTGCTGATACCTAGCACTAACGCATAGCCTAGAATAATTTTATAGCCAATTTGTCTACCGCCCAGAAAAGATTGAATCCAACGATTGGAGCGATGGATTAATGGAGTAGTGTATGCAAAAAATAGGGATAACATTGAGGCAAATGCTCTAAACCTCCTCAACTAGCTTATCCCAGGCTTTCAAGGGTGTCGCGTTTTTTCAGGCAACTTAACAAGAATTTCAAAACCCCTCTATAATCCTAAGTCCACCGCAATTCGATGCGAGCAAGCAAACCCAGAAAACGCAACGGCATTCAATCCCTGACCGGGAAATGTACTATCTCCTACGCAATATAAACCCGAAATTGCCGTACGATTGAAAGGCATTCCTAATAATCCTAAGAGTTTGCGTTGAGGAATTGGCCCATAGGTGCCATCCTTGCGACCTAAAAAGCGGCGATGGGTGCGTGGCGTTCCTATTTCTTGATAATCTAAACCCGCCTCTAAACCTGGAAAAATTTTCTCTAGACGGCGAATAATTTCGCTGGCTTTCGCTTCTTTTTGTTGTTCATACGCCGTAGGAGATAGGTTTTGCCAATCTTCCATCCAACTTGGCGTAAAGGCATGAACGATATGATGCCCTTCAGGGGCTAAACTCGGATCGAGCCATGTAGGGATTGATACAAAGATTGTGCCATAGGGTTCTTCCATTTTTGCCCAATCTTCTAGCAAAATGTGATGGCATTCGGTTTTTGGCGATAAAACTTCCGATCTAACTCCTAAGTGTAAACTCAGAAAGCTGGGTGATTTTTGATAGCGTTTCTGCCATTTTTTCTCCCGCGCCGGCATTTGTTCTGCGGGCAGTAAATTCTCAAACGTATCCCATCGGGTTGCATTAGAAACAATCCGTTTGGCATAGTAAGTCTGACCGTTCGCTAGCTGCACGCCCACCGCTTTTCCGTTTTCTAATAAAATTTGGGTAACGCGAGCTTGATATTCAATGTGACCGCCAGCTTTTTCTAGACCTTCAACTAATTTTTGGGCAATTTGTCCAACGCCTCCTTTGGGAATTAACTATCCCAAAGGAGGA
>JAAHGE010000928.1 GCA_010672635.1 Desertifilum sp. SIO1I2
CAGAAACTCTTCCCCTTATTCCAGAAATACATTACTGGCGGATATGTTTCTCAGGAACTCGCAGGAGAACGGGTTGCGGAATAACGGGGTTTCTGCCACGCATCCCGGATAGAGGGAACTGAAGGTAATTCCGGTTGACTCGTGATAGCGACGATGCAATTCTCGCATGGTTAGCACGTTGCAAACTTTGCTATCTTTGTAGGCTTTGACGGGTTCAAAACTTTTACCGTCAATCATCGAAATTGGCTCTTTAAACCCTTCCGCAAATCCTTCTAAATTCCCTAAGTCTGGGCGAGGGGGAATTTTACCGCCTAACTCATCGGGGTTGTGGGTAACGGTTCCCAAAATCACCAAGCGCCGATCGGCAGAAGCAGAACGCTTGAGATCCTCTAACATGAGGTTACACAGCAGAAAGTGACCGAGATGATTGGTGGTCATGGTCAGTTCATAACCTTCTGGGCTGCGTAGGGGTTCTTTAATTAAGGGCATATAAATTGCCGCATTGCACACCAACGCATCCAAGGTAAAACCCCGCGCCCGGAAGTTATCCACAAACCGCCGCACGCTTTCTAATGAACCGAGATCGATGTGCATCAAGGTATAGCTACCTTGGGGAATTTCGATGCTTTCGGCCGCTTTTCCGGCTTTGTCTAAGTCGCGACAAGCCATAATGACGTGCCATCCTCGTTTGGCAAGTGCTTTTGCTGCATAAAGGCCAACTCCAGAAGAGGCACCTGTAACGACAACCGTGGATTTACGATTCTGTTCCATTCTGGCTAAGGATCTAAACAAACTGTTGTTAACTCTTTCTAGGATCTCACAACACGCTCATCCGTTCGCGGCAATCTTCTGATGCAGAACATAGAAAGCACTAGCGCATCGGTAAGGGTTGCCAATCGGAAAATCCGGAGAGATGATCCCAATAGGCAAGGTAGCCGGTAATAGCCCAGATTGCGGCAGCTAGTAACAGCACGACGACGCCCACTAAACGGAAGATCCGCACGTTTCGCCAATATAAGGCGGGGGCAGCACAGACTCCGCCTAAGCCGGATAAGATAAAGCCAATTCCCGAGAGTAGCGGTTGGCGAGTCAGGTCGAGGTTAATTATCCGAACGCCAAGTAAAATGGCGACTAATCCTGCAAAGAAAGCATAGATGGCAACCGTCATTAAGTCCCATCCTTGGGCGATCGCAATTGAGGTGGTCATAAACAGGATGCCAAACAAAACGGAGGTTTCGCCGAAGGCAATGTTAAAGCTACCAATAACTGGCCAGGTGAAGATCATGTGCAGTCCGGTGACTAGGGCGATCGCGCCGACCATTCCAAATCCAGGAATCCACTTTTTAGGATGAGTTTGGTCTAAACCTGCGTAAACATAGTAAGCCAGAATCACAAATCCGGCGACCATGTTAATCAGCATTAAGGTGATGTAATCGATAAACATGCAGCAGTTTCCCGGTAATGAAAGAATAGTAAATTTGAGACTTTGAGGTTCTGTGCTTTGATTCCA
>JAAHGE010000929.1 GCA_010672635.1 Desertifilum sp. SIO1I2
ACAACTGAGAGGGGTTGAGGTTATGACCGCTCAAGAAGACAATAATAGTAGTGCTATTGATGAAATGATTTTGAGTCGTTCTGTGCAACTCAAGCGTCCTCTTGTAACCACGGATCACGATTTTTTAGTTTTAGCTAAAAATTGTGTTGCTCAAGGTGAAGCGTTTACAGGGATTTTCTTTTTAAGTCCTAAAGTTTCGATTGGTTATGCGATAGAAGAGTTAGAGGTTTACGCCAAAATTGGAGAATTAGAAGATTTCGCCAATCAAGTAATTTTTATTTGATGTTGAACTGCCGCCGCTTTATCCATGAGAGGAAAAGCCATGAACTTTGTTGTTTGCATCAAAAATACAGACTATGCAGCTTCCCTAGAAGTTCGCAAGATTTATCAAGTCTTACCCGACTCAAAAGCAAATAGTCATCAAATGCTGCGGATAATTGATGAATCAGGGGAAGATTACCTCTATCCTAATTCCTATTTTATGCCCATTGAACTATCCGAGCCTCTGCAACAAGTTCTGGAAATGTCTTAGGTTGAGTTGGAGTTTATTCAGTAAATTTATCAACAAACCTATCTGGAGTCAGAATTTCTATGGATTGAAAAGGATTTAACACCAATAAATCCAAATCTCCCGTAATGATGAAATTAGCATTGCCATTAACAGCCAATTCTAAAAATTTATTGTCTTTTTTATCCCTACAAATTGTGATTGTTTCTGTAATCTTGACCCATTGGCATGAATTGATGAATTTAATTAAAAACACTTGTCTTTCTTCTTGAGAAAGGTATTTGTCAAACTTGGGACGATTCAGAACTTGCCCTAATTCACTTAAAGTTGATTCAGAGTATAAAATTATTCCTTGTTCTTCCGCTAACTCTAACGCCCGAAATGGAACTGATGATTTAAACAGCAAAGCACTGATTAAAACATTGGTGTCGATGACAAATCTATTGGTCATTGTCATCGGCTAAAATATCTTGTAAAATTTCTGGCGTTAAGCCTCGTTGTTGTGCTTTGTCTGAAATTTCTGCCATTACCTCAGTTAAACGCTTGTCATATAAATTTCCGCGTAAAAATAACTGAACCACATGACTCAACTGTTTCTGAATTTCAGGGTTAGCCTGTTCAAATGCCGCCTTAATCTCTTCATCAACTTGAAGAATAATACTAGCCATAGTTTTCTTGTCAATTGGCAATTTAGGCTTTGCCCCAATTATAGCATCACATCACGCCCCGCTTTAGCCATCCCCCGTTACGGTGCTTGTCTCCCAACCCCTCGCGCTCGTGGCGACTGCCGCAATACCTAGTTACTCAGAAACTCCTAGATATTTTACCGAATACCTGCAATTACGAGAGTTTATTGCCGAGCGATCGCATCTGGGTACCTACTTTTTATTTGACGCTTAATTAAGCCCACCCACTCAAAAGCGATGAATCTTGTTGAATCATAAAAAACTCCCCAATGCTCAAACCGTTGGGGAGTTTTTTATGATTCAACAAGATTCATCA
>JAAHGE010000093.1 GCA_010672635.1 Desertifilum sp. SIO1I2
TGGCCCCAGCCCTCGCTGAAGGCGGTGACGTCGTCGGCGCGCCGGAAATAGGGCTGGGCCTCGGCCTCCTGCTGCAGGGCGATCTGCAGGTGGTGACCGGGCACCGCCTCGTGCAGGGTCAACGCGGGCAGCTCGTACAGCGGCCGCTGGTCCAGCTTGCCGGTATTGACGATGTAGCCGCCGGCCACGCCCCCCTTCAGCGAGCCCGGGAAATAGCGGCCGGTGGTGTAGGTGGCCTCGATCTCGACCGGCACGGGGCGCACGCCGTAGGGGGTGCGGGGCAGGGTGCCGAACAGGGCGGGCAGGCCGTCGTCCGCCCGCTTCGACATCTCCGACGCCTTTTCCAGCAACTGCTCGCGGCTGGTCGCGTAGAACTGCGGATCGGTGCGCAGGAAGGTCAGGAAGCCGGCGAAGTCGCCGGTCCATCCGGCGGCGCGCATCTCCACGTCCATGCGGGCCCGGATGCGGGCGACCTCCTGCAGGCCCAGCTCGTGGACCTGATCCGGCGTCATCTCGGTGGTCGTGTAGCCGCGCACCAGCCAGGCGTACATGTCGCGCCCGCCGGGCTTCAGACCCAGGCCCGGGGCCTCGGGCGCGCGGGGCAGGTAATCGGACTTCAGGAAGTCCAGCCACGCCCGGCGGGCGGGCATGATCCGGTCGGCGATGATCGCCGTCGCCCGGGCGCGCAGATCGGCCTGATCGGCGGCGGAGATCGAGGCCGGCAGACTGGCGAAGGGACGCATCAGCGGCTCGCGGTCGGCCGTCATGGCCGCGTCGGTTTCCGCCAGCGAGACGGCGCTGACGACGACCGAGCGCGGCTGGATCATGCCGGTGTCGAGACCGCGCCGGGCGTTGGCGGTGGACGCCGCATACAGGTCGGGAATGGCCGCCATCCGGGCCAGCCAGTTCTCGGCGTCCTGCTTCGTGGCGATGCGCGTGACCGAGGCGAAGTAGCCCAGAGACTGGCCCACGCCGCCCTCGGAGTTGAAGGCGAGGCGGCCGGTGTCGAGGTCGATGCCCTCGATCTCGCGCGTGATCAGCCGGTCCAGCAGGGCGTGGTTGATGCGGTCGTCCAGCGACAGGGCGGAGGCGTCGATGGCGTCCAGCCGGGCCTTGAAGCCGACCAGTTCGGGCCGGCGGGCCAGCTCGGCCTCGCGGCTGTTGTCCGGCAGGCGCGCCTGGGCGGCGGCGTCGCCTTCCTGCCCGGCGGTGATCGGGTCGTTGCGGCGTAGGGTTTCACTTCTAGCAAAACCCGCTAAAGCTTCGGGTAAAACCAAAACCGCAGAGGCGAAAATAATTGGCATCACTCCCCCCTGATTTAAGCGCAAGGGAAGATAGCTGCTTTTTTCAAGATACAGTTTGCGGCCTACTTGACGGCGGGCAGAAATAATCGGGATGCGACGGGTGCCTTCTTGAACGAAGACAATCCCGACAATCATGACTAAAAAGACCAGCAATAAGATGACAATACCGCCAACGACACTGCGATCGCCTGTAGAGGCCAAATCAATGGTTTGACCCACCGAGCGAGGAAGCGTCGAAACAATATTGACAAAAATTAGCAAAGATGCTCCGTTACCAATTCCCCGTTCCGTAATTAACTCTCCGAGCCACATCACGAACATCGAACCCGCGCTTAACGCCAAAACGGTTTCAACGACAAAAATGGGTCCTGGATTGAGAGCAACCTGTTCGCGCACGAGTAAGAAGGCAATCCCCACGCTTTGAATAATTGCCCAACCTAGCGCCACATAACGGGTAATTTGCGAAATCTTTCGCCGCCCTGCCTCTCCCTCGTTTTTCTGCAAATCTTCCAACTGGGGAATTGCAGCCGTGAGGAGTTGCAAAATAATGGAAGCATTAATAAAAGGCAGAATGCCTAGGGCGAAAATCCCCAATTGGGAAATCCCACCTCCAGAAAAGAGGTCTAAAAACCCAATCAATTGGTTGCCTTGAATTCTCGCCGCAAACTCGGCGCGATCGATGCCTGGAACGGGTAGGTAAATACCCAGTCGAGCCAAGATCAGCAGACCAATTGTGGCGAGCAGCCGACCTCGCAACCCAGCCGCTTGCGCCATTTGCAGAAAGGTTTCTTGAGCAGTAGGAGTTTTGTCTCGACTGACGACCATGAAGGAGTACCTCTAGGTAGGGTTATCAAGAAACGAGGCTCTAAGTACGCCCTCAATTAGTTAACCGCTTCGCAACTGCCCCCGGCCGACTCAATTTTTTGTCGAGCTGTTGTACTGAACTTAGCAGCCTTAACATTGAGGGAAACGGATAGATCGCCGTCCCCTAAGATTTTCAGCGGTCCATTCTTTCCGGTGAGGATACCCGCTTCTAACAGAGAAGCTAAGGTGACTTCAGTATTAGCCGGAAGAGATGCCAGTTGACCTACATTAATGGTAGTGTACTGCCGAGGGTTAATCACCGTAAAGTGTTTTAACTTGGGCAGACGACGATACAGGGGCATTTGACCCCCTTCAAAGCCCGGTCGAGTGCCGCGACCCGAACGCGATTTTTGTCCTCGCATTCCAAAACCGCCACTTGCGCCTTGTCCGGCTGCAATACCTCGACCGATACGGCGGCGACGTTTGCGAGACCCCTCTTGAGGGACAGCATCCTCTAATCTCATAGTTTTTTCCTGTGTCTGTTGTCCTTCAGCTTCGGTCATTAGTTGTCAGGACTAATGACAAGTTTGGTTTTAAGCGTAGAGATTTTCCGTAGGAATTCCCCGTTCTTGGGCAACCTCTGAGAAGGTGCGGAGGCTTTCGAGGGCATCAACGGCAGCTCTAGCATTGTTGAGGGGGTTGTTAGACCCTAATTGCTTGGCCAATACGTTACGCACGCCTGCGAGTTCGAGAACGGTGCGGACAGCGCCCCCGGCAATTACCCCAGTACCCGGTGCGGCGGGTCGCATCAGAACTTTTGCGCCGGTTGCAGCCCCGGTGGTGGGATGGGGAATGGAGTTAGATTTGCTTAAGGGAACGTCAATGACGTGCTTTTTACCATCGGCAACGCCTTTGCGGACGGCTCCAATCACATCGCTGGCTTTACCGACGCCAACGCCCACTTGACCGCGTTCGTTACCCACGACAACGATCGCGCGGAAGCTGAGTTTTTTACCGCCTTTAACGACCTTAGTAACGCGGCGAATTTGAACCACGCGTTCTTGCCATTCAGTTTCTTTTTCGCGGTTGCGGTTATTCTTGCGGCGATTACCCGTGTTTTTTTCCATAGTGATGACCTTATGTGTCGGTTGCTTGTCGCTTAATCCGCTTTAGAAGTCTAAGCCTGCTTCGCGAGCCGCTTCTGCTAAAGCGCGGACTCGACCGTGATACAAATTGCCGCCGCGATCGAAAACGACTTGGTTAATGCCTTGTTCTAAGGCGCGTTGAGCCACCAGTTTGCCGATTTGACTGGAGGCTTCGCAATTTTGACCGCTAAGTTGCGATCGCAGATCCGGCTCTAACGTGGAAGCCGATGCGAGGGTGCGATGCTGAGTATCGTCAATCACCTGAGCATAGATATGTTGATTCGAGCGAAACACAGCTAAACGGGGACGCTCAGGAGTCCCAAACACCGTACGCCGAATGCGCCGATGTCTACGCTGCCTGGATTCTGTGCGAGTCAGCTTCATGATTCTTATTTCTTCCCTGCTTTACCAGCCTTACGTCTGACCACTTCGCCCTGGTAACGAATCCCCTTACCTTTGTAAACTTCCGGGGGACGAACCGCGCGAATCTTGGCTGCTGTATTACCAACAATTTCTTTATTAATGCCGCTAATCACGATCAGCGTGCCTTGATTGACCTTCTTTCCAGTATTGTCTTCAATGGAAAGTTCAATCCCTTGGGGGGGAGTAATCGGTACGGGGTTGCTGTAGCCGACATTCAAGGTTAAGTTCGAGCCTTGAGATTGGGCACGATAACCCACCCCTTGGAGTTCGAGGCGTTTTTGAAATCCTTGGGAAACGCCTTCAACCATATTGGCGACTAAGGTACGGCATAGACCATGTCGCTGGCGGGCCGGACGAGAGTCATCGCGCCGCTTCACGACTAAGGTATTGCCATCTTGTTCGACGATCGCTTCGGAGGGCAGAACGCGAGAAAGTTCGCCTTTAGGCCCTTTGACCGTCACTTCTTGACCCGATATCGTCACGCTAACCTTATCGGGAATCGTTATGGGACGCTTACCAATTCGAGACATAATTTTCCTAAGTTGCTCGCTGCTACAAAGTTTGCGACCAGCGGATTGATTCCTCTAGCGGGCTACCAGATGTAGCACAGAATTTCGCCGCCGACTCCTTGACGCCGTGCTTCTCGGTCGGTCATGATGCCGTGAGAGGTAGAGATAATGGCAATTCCAATGCCGCCCAGCACGCGGGGAAGTTCTTTGCGGTTCGAGTAAACGCGCAATCCCGGCTTGCTCACCCGCTTGAGTGCGGTAATAATCGGACGGCGGTTTTTGCCTTTATATTTCAAAGAAACCACTAAGCGTCGATCGACCCCTTCTCCCGCCTCTTCATAATCGCCAATAAAGCCTTCGTCTTTCAGGACTTTAGCAATATTGCGAGTCATTTTTGTAGATGGAATTTCTGTGGTTTGATGCCGCGCCATGTTCGCGTTGCGAATGCGCGTTAGCATATCTGCAATTGTATCGTTCGCTGCCATCGTTCCCTCTTAGATATTACTGCTTCAGTTATCCCGGAAGGGCATTCCCATTTCTCGCAGCAAGGCGCGTCCTTCTTCGTCGCTGTTAGCCGTCGTAATGATGGAAATGTCCATGCCTCGGATCTGATCGATGCTGTCGTAGTCCACTTCTGGGAAAATGAGCTGCTCTTTTAATCCCAGAGTATAGTTACCGCGTCCATCGAAGCTTTTCGGGCTAACCCCACGGAAGTCGCGAATGCGGGGAAGGGCGAGGTTAAAGAGTCGATCGAGAAAAGCGTACATCCGTTCGTTACGGAGTGTCACCATCATGCCGACGGGCATTCCTTGGCGAATTTTAAAGCCTGCGATCGCTTTTTTGGCCCGCGTCACCACCGGTTTTTGTCCGGTAATCAGCGCGATTTCACTCAAAGAAGCTTCTAGGGCTTTAGCATTGCTGGAAGCTTCACCTAATCCCCGGTTAACGGTGACTTTGGTGAGTTTAGGCACTTGATGGATATTGGTGTATCTAAACTGTTCCATCAGTTTAGGTACGATGTCTTCTTGATAACGAGTTTTCAGTGGTTTTGTTGCCATCTTAGCCGTTTGTCCTCTACTGTCCGAACTTATTTGTCTGTGGTGCTTACACCTGACAAATCAAAGTTCCCTAGTCAATAATTTCACCCGTTTTCTTGAGCATTCGCACCTTCCGACCTTCATCATTGAAGGTGTAACAGATGCGAGAGGCGACCTTTTGCTTGCTGGAATAAAGCATGACATTCGAGCTATGAATCGGCGCTTCAAACGTTTGAATTTGTCCGGATTCGCCCTCTTGTCTGGGTTTGACATGCTTCGTTCTAATATTGACGCCCTTAACAATCACCTTGCTGTCTTTCGGTAACGTCTCTAGAACTTCGCCAACTTTGCCCTTATCTTTTCCAGCAATCACTTGAACAGTGTCGCCTTTTTTGACGTGCATTTTTTGGCGGACTTTGGTTTGGGTCTTCTGTGCCATTACAGTACCTCCGGTGCCAGAGAAACGATTTTAGTAAAGTTCTTGTCGCGGAGTTCGCGGGCAACTGGACCGAAAACGCGGGTGCCTCTGGGGTTTCCATCCGGGTTAATAATCACGGCAGCGTTATCGTCAAACCGGATGCTCATCCCGCTATCGCGACGCAATCCTTTGCGCGTGCGGACAATCACCGCTCGAACGACATCTGACTTTTTAACCGCCATGTTGGGGGTTGCATCCTTAACCACAGCGATAATCACGTCGCCAACTGAGCCATAGCGTCGGTTGCCACCGAGAACGCGAATGCACATCAGCTTGCGAGCGCCGCTGTTATCAGCCACATTGAGATAGGTCTCTTGTTGAATCACGGTGCTGTCCTCTGTCTGTTAGATTGAAGCCCTACGCTTCTGTTTCAGGTTCGCTCTGGCTGACGGGTGAGGTAGATTCACCGCTGGAAAGCTGTTCGCTCACGCTGCCACTGGGGTCAAGAATTTCCGTCACCATCCAGCGTTTATGACGGCTCAAGGGCCGAGTTTCACGAATCCGAACGCGATCGCCTTCTTTACAGCGATTGTCTTCATCGTGCGCTTGATATCGTTTCGTTTGGACGACAATTTTGCCGTATTTGGGGTGAGCCGCGCGGTTTTCAACAGCAACCACCACCGTTTTTTGCATTTTGTCGCTGACAACTGTGCCAACTCTTTCTTTAACGGCCATCGCAGTTTACTCCTCGGCTGCTACAGATTGGGAACTCGCTCCGTTAGCGGCTTGACGTTCGCCTTCAACGGTCAGCAGTTGCGCTAATTCATGGCGAGTATGTTTGAACTGGTGGGTCTTGTTCTCAAGTTGACCCGTTCTTTGGCGCATCCGCAAATCAAACAACTGTTTTTTAGTCGCGAGGATTTTTTCGCTCAGTTCTTCGTCGCTGAGGTTGCGGGCGTCAGCAATTTTCGGTAAAGCCATAATTTAAGATTGCTCCGTTTCGCGAGTTAAAAACTTCGTTTTGATCGGGAGTTTATAAGACGCAAGGCGCATTGCCTCTCTCGCCGTGGCTTCGGGCACCCCAGCAATCTCAAAGAGAACGCGACCGGGTTTGACGACCGCGACCCAAAACTCCGGATTTCCTTTCCCGGAACCCATCCGCGTTTCCGCCGGACGCATGGTAACGGGTTTATCAGGGAAAACGCGAATCCAGATTTTGCCACCCCGACGGATGTAACGGGTCATGGCACGACGGCTGGCTTCAATTTGGCGAGACGTAATCCAATGAGGTTCGAGCGCTTGCAGGGCAAAATCACCAAAGCTGATAGTATTGCCACGGCTGGCAACGCCCGTCATCCGACCCCGTTGTTGCTTCCTGAATTTAGTTCTTCTGGGACTTAACATAATTTTTGTCCTGTGTCCTGTGTCCTTTGTCAGTTGTCGTTTGTCAGTTTGTCTTGAACGAATGACAAATGACGCATCACAAGTGACGAATTAACCTTCATTCGAGCGGTCTTCAAATTGCTGGCGGCGGCGGGGTTGTCGCCGACGAGAAGGCGTACTCGGCGCGGCCGGAGTTTCTTCTTGACCGGGCAAAATTTCGCCTTTGAATACCCAAACCTTGACGCCTAAGATTCCGTAAATCGTTTGAGCGGTACGGTAGGCGTAATCAATGTCGGCTCTGAGGGTATGCAGGGGAACGCGACCTTCGCGAGTCCACTCAGTCCGGGCAATTTCTGCCCCATTGAGGCGACCGCTAATTTGAATTTTGATGCCTTGAACGCCAGCGCGTTGAGCGCGTTGGATAGCTTGGCGTACAACGCGACGGAAAGAAACCCGTCTTTCGAGTTGTTGGGCGATGTATTCGGCGAGTAACCCTGAGTCTGCATCGACGCGGGCCACTTCCACAACGTTAATCCGAATTTGGCGATCGCTATTGCCTAATCTCTCTTGCAGTCCGGTTCGCAGTTGTTCGATCCCGCTTCCGCCGCGACCGACCACTACCCCAGGACGAGCGGTTCGCACTTCAAGATCGATCTGATCGGCTTTGCGCTCAATGCGAACTTCCGAAATCCCAGCATTGCTCAACTGCTTGTTGACGTACTGGCGAATTTTGTAGTCTTCCTGCAAAACTTCAGGATAATTTCTCGTGTCTGCGAACCAGCGAGAGCGGTGTTCTTGGGTAACGCCGAGGCGAAAGCCAACTGGATGTATCTTCTGTCCCACAAATCCTCCTTAACTGTTGATGAGTAATGCTTACTCGTTAGTCTCGCCCGGCGCAACGGCCACGGTAATGTGACACGTCGGCTTGCGAATCTGATAAGCGCGACCTTGAGCGCGAGGCCGATAGCGCTTGAGCACCGGACCGGCATCAGCAAACGCTTGGCTGACCACGAGGTTCGTGGGATCGAGACCTTCATTGTGTTCGGCGTTGGCGACAGCAGAGCGCAGCACCTTTAACACGGGCTGGCAAGCGCGGTAGGGCATAAACTCTAGAATAATCAGCGCTTCTCGGTAGCTCCGGCCGCGAATCTGATCGAGGACGCGCCGGACTTTGTGGGGAGACATGCGGATGTAGCGAGCGATCGCTTTTGTTTCTACGGTTGTATCTATTGCCATAAGGATGTCCTGTGTCGGTTGGTCTTACTGAAAATCGAAGCAGGCGACCAATGACTAGCGGCGAGCCTTTTTATCGCTCTTCGCATGACCCCGGAATGTCCGGGTGGGGGCAAATTCGCCCAATTTATGCCCAACCATCTGCTCCGTCACGTAGACGGGAACGTGCTGGCGACCATTGTGAACGGCAATGGTATGACCAATCATCAGCGGAATAACAGTAGAAGCTCTTGACCAAGTTTTGATCACTTGCTTCTCGCCCTTGCTATTCAGCTTTTCGATCTTGCTGAGTAAAGAGTCAGCAACGAAAGGACCTTTTTTGAGTGAACGAGACATAGCGGTTTAGCGTTCTGAATGAGCAGTAATAAATCCGTAAAGGGGAAAGACCCCAGCGATTTTTAGGTTTGGCGTCCACCTTTACCGCGCTTCGAGGATTTCCGACGACGGCGAACAATCAGCGCGTTGCTCGGCTTATTCTTCTTCCGAGTCTTGTAGCCCAAAGCGGGTTTACCCCAAGGGGTTACAGGGCCGCTACGACCAATCGGAGCGCGACCTTCACCCCCACCGTGCGGGTGGTCTACGGGGTTCATAACGCTACCGCGAACTTCCGGACGGCGACCTTTCCAGCGCTTGCGTCCAGCTTTACCTAGGCTGATGTTGCGAGCATCGACGTTGCCCACTTGTCCGATCGTGGCATAGCATTCGCGACGGATTAAGCGGACTTCTCCAGAAGGCAGGCGCAGGGTGACGAAGTTCCCTTCTTTTGCCATGACTTGAGCGGTGGCTCCAGCCGCGCGGACGATTTGAGCGCCGCGTCCGGGGGTGAGTTCAACGTTGTGAACGTTAGTCCCTAACGGCATACTGCCCAAGGGTAAAGCGTTCCCAATCTCAATGGGGGAATCGGGTCCGGAAATGACGGTGGTGCCTACGGTTAAACCAACGGGGTGGAGAATATAGCGTTTTTCTCCATCTTGGTAATGCAGTAGAGAGATCCGGGCATTCCGGTTGGGATCGTACTCAACGGTGGCCACTTTTGCCGGAATGTTGAGTTTATCGCGGCGGAAATCGATGATGCGATACAGGCGTTTGTGTCCGCCACCCCGATGGCGACAGGTGACGACGCCTCGGTTGTTCCGCCCTTTGTGACGGTGTTTGTGGGTGACTAGCGTTTTTTCGGGTTCGCTCGTCGTGATTTCTGCAAAGTCAGAAACGGTATGTTGGCGGGTACTCGGTGTATAAGGTCGGTAAGCTCGGATGCCCATAACAATTCAAGGATGAAGTACAAAATGTGCAGGGGTCGTGAGGGGAAGTGCAATCGCGCTTTGCTCTCACGCTAGACTTCTGGGAATAGAGTAATGGTGTCTCCGGGCGCTAGGGTGACAACCGCTTTCTTGTATTGCGACTTATACCCTAAAAACTTGCCAACTCGACGCTTGCGGCGCGGCGGTCTGCATGTATTGACCTTCACCACGCTAACCTCAAATAATTCTTCAATCGCGGTTTTAATTTGCGGTTTGCTCGCTTTGAGAGCCACTTCAAACGTATATTTGTTGTCTTCTAGCAGCCGCGTTGCTTTTTCGGTAATCATCGGACGCCGCACTAGATCGGGTAGATCGCGGGGATCGAATTCACTCACCGTATACCTCCTGAATCTTCTCTACTGCTGCTTGAGTCGCAACAATTTTGTCTGCGTTAAGAATGTCAAAAATGTTGAGTTGATCGCTTTTGATCGTTCTCACATTGGGAATGTTGCGGGCTGACAAGTAGATGGTTTCTGAGCGTTCCGGCAAAATCAACAGAATTTTTGCACTCGGATCGACGCCCCAACGCGCGATCGCAGCAACCAATTCCTTCGTTTTTGGACGTTCGAGCTGCGTGCTGAAGTCCTCAACGACCACTAAATCTTCAACGCGGCTCATCAAAGCCGTCCGCAATGCCAAGCGCCGCTCTTTGCGGTTCATCTTGGTTTCGTAGCTTCTGGGTTTCGGTCCAAAGATGACACCGCCTCCACGCCACAGTGGAGAACGAATCGAACCGGCCCGCGCTCTCCCCGTTCCTTTTTGCCGCCAGGGTTTGCGACCGCCGCCTCGAACTTCGGCGCGGGTTTTTGTGCTTGCCGTTCCCTGACGACCGTTGTTGAGTTGGCGAACAAGGGCGCGATGCACGATATGAGCGGAACTTTCTTCTTTCGCTACTCGTAATTCTAAGCTCGCGCTCCCCTTTTCTTCGCCCTGCCAGTCTCGCACTACGCAACTAACCATAATCTTTGATTTCTCCCTATCCTGTGGTGATTACTCAGGGAAACACGCTTTAACTGTTGCCCTTGCTTCCGACAATGTTTGCTGGCTTGATGTTGAGTAACGTTCCCGGTTTGCCTGGAACCGCACCTTTAATCAGGATTAAGTTGCGTTCTGGATCGACACGCACAACGGTCAGTTTGCGAACGGTAATTTGTTTGTTGCCCTTACGACCGGCCATCCGCTTCCCAGGATAAACGCGTCCGGGGGTGGTTCCTGCACCCGTCGAACCGGGAAGTCTATGGTTTTTGGAGCCGTGAGACATAGGGCCTCGTTTGAAATTGTGGCGCTTTTGATAGCCAGCAAAACCGCGACCGATACTGTTGCCTACAACATCGACGAGTTGACCTGCGCTAAAGAGATCGACGCCGAGTTGTTGACCGACTTCGTAGCTGTCAACTTGCTCTAAGCGATACTCTTTAAGGTGGCGAAGGGGACTAATATTTGATTTGGCTAAATGCCCCTTCTCTGGGCGGGTGATTCCTTTTTCAGAAACTTCCTTATAACCCAGTTGAATCGCCGTGTACCCATCGGTTTGTGGGGTTTTGACTTGAGTGATGGTGCATGGCCCTGCTTGAACGACGGTGACAGGAATTGCAGTTCCTTCTTCCGGATCAAAGATTTGAGTCATGCCGAGTTTAGTGCCGAGAATACCTACAGACACGAATGGGGTAATCTCCTTATTTTTTTACAGACGACTATAAAACCAGAACAATATTGCGCCTCCTTAGATAAGAAGGACGCTGGCTTGCTCCGCTTACTTTTGTTGTAAGTTTGAACGCAATTAGAGCCTGAAACCTACACTATCGGTGTAAATTTCCTACACTCAGGCGGATAGACTCCCTCAGCTCAGATTCAGATCGGGGAACTTCAATAATCTGAAGAACCGACTCCCGGCTTCGGTTGCGCTCGGAGTGCCTGGACTTAAGCTCTGATGAGACTCAGTATCCAAACTGGCTACTCTTAGATAAATTAAGAGTTCTTGTCAGAACTCAATAGCCCGTAATTTGGCGACAATATATCAGTATAAATAATTTTGCTGAGATTGTCTAGAAAAATTAAATTAATTTCTCAGTTTAACCCAGGGGATGGCGATCGCAACTTTCGCACAGGCGAGAGCAGAGTCTCCCCAAAATCGAGCCAAGTCTCATTTTAACTGAATATGCTCTTGTTCAAAATCTCAATTTCTCATTCCCCCTAACAAAACGATACAATGAACACTCAGAATCAGGTTGAGCAAATATACCGCTTCAGCCGATTGCCCTGACAACCCCCTTACAGAGTAAAGCGTGAAGTTATGACCTTGCTGACCACTGGGAAA
>JAAHGE010000930.1 GCA_010672635.1 Desertifilum sp. SIO1I2
TGGGGGGTTTATAATTAACCCCCCTTATTCATGACCCATGACAACAACCCACACTTCAAGGCTCAGTTTGTAAACTTTGTGGCTGTACTAACGAAATCATTTGTTCAATTCCGCGTTGAATTCGGCGGCTCACGGTCATTGGACTCACTCCAATTTTTTCTGCAACTTCTTTACGAGACAAACCATTAACCATCACAAATTCAATGGCGGCTCTCGTTGTTTCTTCGAGTTGGCTTAAAGCATTCTGTAATTGCTGTCTTTCTTCGTCGAGTTCTTGTAAGATTTGGTAGTGAGAATCGGGCAAAGTTTCACCCAGCGTCACCACATTATCCATTTGCTGCCCAATTTTGGCATCTAAACTTAAAGGCTGACGATTTTGATCGGTCATTTTGGCTTCTGTCCATTCTTGAACAGAAACATTCAATTCTTGGGCAACTTCTGTATCGCTTGGCAAGCGCCCCAAGGATTTTGTTAACTCTTCGCGAACTTTTTGACCGTCTTTTTTCAAATCTTGCCAGCGACGGGGAATCTTGACTACACCTGACCGGTCGCGCAAGTAATGCAGCATTTCGCCACGAATATAAGGAACTGCAAAAGAGCTAAAGGCACAGCCTTGAGATGGATTAAATCGTTCGATGGCTCGGATTAATCCTAAGCAACCAATTTGCTCTAAATCTTCATAGGGTTCAGTACATTGACGGCTCACGCGGTGAGCAATCTTTCGGACTAAACCGATATTCATCTGCACGAGTTGATTGCGGATTTCTACCGTAGGAGTTTGGTAGTAAGCAATCAAAAGTTCCATTCCCCGAAAGCGCAGAGAAGATTGATTAGTTAGCATCTATCGCAATCCCTTGCATCCTAGCTATGCCCATTGTCTAAGGACTGCCCCAGAGAAACCATCGTTAATTTACTGAATACTGAAAGCCTTCTACCAAACCCTCAGCAAAATCACGTAGGTTTCTAGAATGTTTCTCAATCGAACGCGATATTTCTTAACAGGGTGCAATAGCTTCTCTTCCGCTGACTCACCTAGCTTGGATGCCTTCTGATTGCAAGGCATGGGGAATTGGGGGTTTGCAGATTCCCCCAAAAATAAGACTTCTGTGGACTGTCAGAGGGGAAGTTGAGCGACAATAGACTTATTGAAACTCCATAAGGAGGAAGCCTCTCAATGAGTAACACAAGTAACTTCCGCCAAGCCCTAAAGGATGCTCGCAATCAGTCGGTGATTGGACCGAATGTGATTCCCAAGGCCTTGCCCTATGTAGGGGGCGGCTTGGTTTTAACTGCCCTTGGTACCTATGGCGGTTTGATGGTGATTCAGAACAATCCGGGCTTATTTATGCCGACCTTCTGGGTGGCACTGATTTCCGAATTAGTTCTGTTCTTTATTGCCCGTGGCGTCGCCGAGAAAGGCAACAATGCAACGGCTCTTCCCTTACTTGCTACCTATAGCTTGCTTTCTGGTTATACCCTGAGCGGCTTAGTATTTGTCGCTCTAGGG
>JAAHGE010000931.1 GCA_010672635.1 Desertifilum sp. SIO1I2
TTTTCGATAATTACACAATACTCTGGCTTCTTATCAAAGCGGCTTTCATAAGTGGCTTTCATTAAAGCCGTCCAACCTCGATTATCTTGAGTATTCAGATCCGTTTTGCCTTCGATTAGGAGCGCAACAATACAAGAATCTCCAACATCAGATGCAAGGATTAATGCATTCTGACCATGATGGTCTTTGATGTTTGTGTCAGCTCCTGCTTTTATCAATTGTTGGGCAATTGCACAGTATTCAGATCCACTAAATCCTCTTCCATAGGTGGCTGCCATTAAAGCTGTCCAACCTCGGTTATCCTGAATATTTAAATCTGCTTCTGCTTTAATTAGAAGTTGAGAAAACTCTAAGTTCCCATGCTCGCTTGACTTAATCAAAGGCGTTTGACCATTAAGGTCTTTTACATTCAAGTTGCTATGTAATTTTATAGCTCCTCTTAAATATATAAAATTATTAGAGCGTGCAGCCGCAACAAGAGTAGGAAGAACGTTTGAACTTAAATAGATTTTACAAATTATGCTTAATAATGCAATGCTAACAAAAAATGTATCTACAGATTTATTAGTAACTTTTAGTCTGGTCATTAAAAATTCTAAACATACTCCGATCGCACCTCCTATAGGTACGCCAATGACCAAGCTTAAACCTTGACCTATTAAGAGATCCTCATCCGCATACGATCCTGTCTGAATACTCATCCATAAAATTGCTGAAATGATGATTTGAGAGCCAACAATCATTCCCGCTAGTAATCCAGTTATAGGACAAAATTTTTTCATGAATTTTCTAGATCCGTGATAGGTTCGGCATTTAAATTGTGATATGTAGCTGGCTCAAGGGTTGTTAAGTAACTTAAAAATTCCTTGAGTTCATCGCAGGTGAGTTCGCTACGCGATCGCTTTCCGTAATAATCTTGAAGATACTGCCTCCCCTGCGCGATACTCCAACCTAAACGCCGCATTTCCACTAAAATCCGATCCGAGTCAGAAAGTTCAATCACCCCTGCAATCAGCTTCCAACTCAGCACACATCAATGCAATTTTATACGTTTTTAAGCCAGTGAGAAGGCGCTGAATTCCTTGAGAGAATAATTCTGTTGCAGCGATTTTCTCGTATAACGCCTTACCTTCAATATAATACTCAGAGTTACTCGGTCTAGCGCCCAATTCTCGACCGAGGAAAACATATTGAATTCCAGCAGTTTGTAAGCGGGTTTTGAGGGAAGACTGGTTAAAGTGGGGAAGGTAGCGGCTGTAGGGGTGCGATCGCACATCAGCCAACGCTGCGATATCATATTGTTTGAGCAACCCAATCAGCGTTTCTATGCTGCGATCAGAATGTCCGATGGTGTAGAGTTCCATAATTTAAGTCTCACCCCAAGGGTCGTTCAATGCTACCACTCCTTTAAATTATCCTCTCCCCGCCAAAATTGAATTTTGCCATCGTGACATCCGGCGGCTAAGGTTAACCCATCTGCACTAAAGGCGACAGCAGCCAC
>JAAHGE010000932.1 GCA_010672635.1 Desertifilum sp. SIO1I2
GCGATGAAACCGCATCTACTCATTTTTATTCACGGGATCGGCGAAGGACCTTCAACCAAATACTATCGGCAACTGCTTAATAATATTGGTCATTACTATCAAGAATACAACCAAGTCGAGCAAATCGCGTTTCAAAAATTATTTCTACCTGTATTTGTAGAGTGGCAGCGTTATATTTCTAATGCAGAAAGAGAACTTTTTAAGCTCTGCTTCCCCGATTTACCCACAGAGTTAAAGCCAGCGAATATCCTTCGCAATCCCATGTTTGGGTTGCGCTATTTTATGACCTTATTTTTAGGAGATGTCACTGCTTACGTTGCGGTTAATGACAACAAAATTCGTTCCTCAGTCTGGCACGATATGAAACATGCTTTAGCTCAATATGAAAGTTATAGTATTATTGCCCATTCATTAGGCTCAATTGTTGCCTATGATTATGTTTTTAACTTATTAGTCAGAAACGTTTTATTCCTGGCTGATTTTCATCCTCAACCTCCCGCTGAAGAGATCGTTCGCCTGCAAAACAACTTTACTCATCTGTTCACCCTAGGCGCTCCGATTGGCTTATTTATGATGCGACAAGGCGAACTCTGGATGGAAGAGCGAAACTTCCGCGACATTATCAACCCAGTTCAGGGAAGTCATCGCCGCTGGTTAAACTTTTACAATAACTGCGATCCAATTGCTTATCCTTTAGAAAAACTGTTTGCTCAAAATTTTCAAAATTCCAACTGCTTTCTCCAAGATATTCACGTCCAAACCGGCAATCTTGTAGTCAATTCTCACCTTAACTATTGGCAAAACGATAAAGTGGCTCAACAGATTGCTAGAACCCTGAGTTTGGTGCATTCGACTCCGTAACCTCAGAAGATCTTTCTAACTGACGTAAAGCTTGGTAGAGTTCAATGGCAAACTCTCCTCGTCTGAGCGAGAGAACATTATTCATCGATCCTTCAGGGTAGCCAAATACCTGATACAAATATCGCATGGCTTCTCCTTTAGTAATGGCGCGTCTGGGTCGAAACTCTCCTTGAATCAGGCTAAATGTTAGTCCATAGTTTTCGACTAATTCTTGTAATGCCTCATAGTAGAAATCAGTGGGTTGAATATCGCGCGCTTGAGCAGTTGCAGCCGGAAGCGAATGAGCGTTATCTAGGGGCAAAACCTCTAAATTCTCTAGAACTTGATGTAAATAAACAACAAAATCTGCCCGCGTCAGCGCTTGATTGCCGCGAAACGTCCCATCTGCATAAGTGAGGTCAAGCTGATATTGCTCAATGAGCGATCGCAACGCCTCATAATACGGATCGTTACGCGAAACATCCTTGACTTGCCCAATTGAAGTGACGGGTGCGGGAACGCTTTCCCTCGCCACTGCCACAGGCATCGTATAGACTACAGCCGGAGCAACCACAACAATCGCAGAACTTAAAAATCGAGAGAGCATAGGGGCTAGAACGCATTGTAATAGTTGAGACTGACGGCAATCCCATCTGGA
>JAAHGE010000933.1 GCA_010672635.1 Desertifilum sp. SIO1I2
GTTCCGTGTGCTCTTCCGATCTAGTCATTGAGGAGCCGGATGCCTCGAAAGGGGCACGTCCGGTTTTGAAGCCGAGTACAAACGGTGACGTTTGTGCTTAGGCAACCAAATGAAGCTTCATGCACCTCTGGCGGCTCGCTATGGTTATCAGGTTTATGTGTTTGCACCGGGTGAGTCTTATAGTGGTGTCTTGAATCCATTAGACTTCATTCGGGATGCCAGCGACGCGGTGATGGCTGGAGAATTGGGGATGGTGATTAACCGCAATGCCAAAGAAAACTCATCGGGTAAAAGCGATGAATTCTTTACGAAAGCTGGAGACTTATTGGCTAAAGCCTTGATGCAGTTGGCAAAGTCTACTGAATACCCCGATATGGCAATGGTTTATTCGATTCTGAAGCTGCCAGATTTGGTATATCGCATTGACTATGCGGTGCAGGAGCAGCGGCTTGATGAATGGATTGCAGCAAGCTTCATTCAATTTCTAAGTGCCAAGGATGCAGAAAAGACGATCAGTGGCATCTTGACGACGACGGCGGCTACCTTTTCGGGTTTTATTCAGAAAGACCTGCTGCGGGTATTTACAGGAAACTCGACGATTCCGACTCGCATTGAGGGCAAACAAATGATTATTTTTAAGCTTGATGACGAGCGTCGCACAGCGATTGGTCCATTATTGGCGGCGGCACTTCATCTGGCAGTGGTTAAAAATCTGAGTACGCCGCGTACTGACCCCATTGCCATCTTTTTGGATGAGTTACCTTCACTGCGACTAGACCGTTTACCGCAATGGATTAACGAGTATCGCAGTAATGGGGGTTGCTTTGTATTGGGGGTACAGTCGCTCAATCAGCTGTACGAAACCTATGGCGACAAGATGGGAGATGCGATCGCCTTTGCTTGTGCCACCCAAATCTTGTTCTATCCAGGGGATGTCAAGACAGCGGAGACCTATAGCAAACGCTATGGTGAACGAGAACTGACGATTAAGTCTAAGTCTTTCAGTCGTAACCAAGGGGTACAGTTAAGTCGTACGACCACCTGGAATGAATCTTTGCAGAAGTTGGCGTTGTTTACACCTGACCAGCTTCTGCGGTTCACTGAAGGGCAATGTATTATTACGAATCCCGGTTATCGCTCCGGGACAGAAGGATCGATACCTTACTTTTTGAAAGTGCCACTACCAGGGAGCGAGATACGGAGAGCCAAACAAACTGAAGCGCTATGGGATAGTCACCTCAAACCCTATCTAGATAGGGGCGTGCAACAGGTTACTGAAGAGGTGTTGAGGCAGGGTTTGGAAGATCGAATGCTGAAAGCTGAACAACTTTTACCCCTGCCTCCTTCTCAATAGTGAGAAGTCGTGAGTTGCTGCAAAAAAGTACAAAATTCGCCGAGTGCAGACGGAAGTTCGTCGTCGAGTGTTGGTTTCCCACGGCGATCGAAACCAACATTTTCGATAAGTGCCATGAAAATTGAATAATCCGTATCCTCTGG
>JAAHGE010000934.1 GCA_010672635.1 Desertifilum sp. SIO1I2
GCGTAATTACAGAGGTTTAGAACAATCTCCTACAGAATCTTCTTAAGTCTGCACCTCGGACAAAGTTCGTTATTTTATTATGAAACTATCCTGATTCTGTGTTGTGGCAAGCATCAGATGGCGATCGCATTTGCATCCACTCTCCAATATTCTTTAACCCCCAACTGCTGATTTTAATCCAAGTCTCAGTTGAGATAGTTTTTAAAAACGCATGAGTCGCCATCTGATGCTTGCCACAACACAGAATCAAGATAGTTTCATAATAAAATAACGAACTTTGTCCGAGGTGCAGACTTAAGAAGATTCTGTAGGAGATTGTTCTAAACCTCTGTAAGTACGCCAAACTTCTCGGCTGAAGATGCAGGTAATTAACCAGATTAACCCTGCCGTGTAGCCTGCTACAATATCGGTCGGCCAGTGAACGCCAAAATATAAGCGGCTAAAACCAATCGCCAAAATCAGTAAACTGGTAAAACTCAGGATCGGCCAGCGCCAACGGGGATAATGGGTAATAGCTAAATAGGCGATCGCACCATAGATCGCAAACGAGATCATCGCATGACCGCTAGGGAAACTATAAAATCGGACATCAATCACCCGATCCCATAGCGCCGGACGATCTCTAGCAAACAGAATCTTTAACCAATAGTTTAGACCCACTGCACCCACTCCGGCGATCGCTAAAGTTGTGGCTTGGGAACGATGGTTGCGCCACAACAAGACACCCCCTAACAGCAGAGATACAACTAGCAACACATCCGGTTCTCCCAAAAACGTGATTCCCTCCATCACTTGGTCGAGCAAGGGAGTATGGATGCGTTGTAAAGCCAGTAAAATAGCAGTATCCAGTGCATGGGTTTCCTTATCCAACACATCCTCTGCCAGGGTAGCAAACAGCCACATCGCGAAAGCTGCGATCGCCAACCCAACCACGCGGATGGTAGAAATCAGGGACAATAGCCGAGTTCTCATAAAATCTTAGAAATATCGCTCAAACTATTCTGAGTTTGGCAGCCACATTCTAGGATGACAGCTTGCTAGAGATAGATTTTAGAGATTAGGATGCAGGGAACGATTGGAGGTTTTCAATGACTGACACCCACCCAACACTTTTAATCTTTGAAACCTTCCTCGCTCAATATTCTCATAATCCCCGCTACGAGTTGGCAGATGGAGAACTTATTGATCTGGAACCCACAGGCCCTCATGAAGCAGTTAGCGGTAAACTAGCAACGCAAATCGGTATTGCCATTATTGCAGAAAAGTTACCCTGGTTCATTCCCCGGACTTTGCAGATATTGCGATCGCTCTTGAGCGTGTTATTCATACCCCAATCGCAGCATACCTGCAATTTCTGCGGTAAGTTGCCAGATCGCGATCGCTAGCCTGAGAATAAGTGTAGCTGGACTCAGTAAGGTTAGGACAGAGGCGAACTGCTCAAAGGATGAGACTCACTCGGTTTTAACTCAGCACTCAGCACTTTGCTATAGAACCA
>JAAHGE010000935.1 GCA_010672635.1 Desertifilum sp. SIO1I2
TCAAAAACCAGAAATGCTAGTGCGGATTAAAACCCATATTTATCTTGCCAAACTCGCCTTAGCCTACGAACGGTTTATTCCCCACAACTTCCTGAGATTCTTAAACAAAGAAAGCATTCTCGACGTTCAACTAGGCGATCAAGTGCAGCGAGATATGAGCATCATGTTTTCCGATATCCGCTCCTTCACCACCTTATCAGAATCGCTGACTCCCGAAGAGACTTTTCGGTTTATTAATACCTATCTCAGTCGCGTTAGTCCCCTGATTCGCCAACATAACGGTTTTATTGATAAGTATATCGGCGATGCAATTGTGGCATTGTTTCCCGAATCTGCTACTGACGCCGTACAAGCTGCTTTGGAAATGCAAAGAGAAGTTGCAGCTTACAATCAGTATCGCCTCCAGCAGGGAGAGGCACCGATCGCCATTGGCATTGGCTTACACACGGGGAACTTAATGTTGGGAACCATCGGCGAACCCGAACGCATGGAAACCACTGCGATCGCAGATGCGGTAAACTTAGCTTCTCGGCTGGAAGGGTTGACTAAATTATACGGGGTAGGAATCTTAGCCAGCGATCGCACCCTCTCTGAATTGGAGAATATCCAAGAGTTCCAATATCGCTTTCTCGAACGGGTGAGAGTGCGCGGAAAGCGTCAACCCGTCGCGGTGTACGAACTTTACCTAGAAGAATTGGGACGAAACGAACAATTGAAGACGCAAACCAAAACTGCCTTTGAACAAGCTGCGATCGCCTATCATTATCGCGACTTTGCTAAAGCGCAGCAAATGTTTCAATCCATCCTAGCACTGAACCCCCAAGACCGCGCCGCCTTACTCTACGTCAAACGCTGTCAGCATAGCCGCCAATACGGAATTACCCAACCTGGGGATAGTTTCGCCGACTTAGAATTTTAATCTTGGGTTTCCGAGGGAAACGGGGGAGAACGCCGCGCCGGAACCGCATTGTCTCGCCCAATCAATAACGGTAGACTTAAGATCCCTAAAATCATGACAGCACCTGTCACAATCCAGACAGGTAAACGATTAGGTCGATAGTCGCTGCGTTCGATTTGCCAGAAAACCTGGTTATAACGCCAAGCCGCTAGCGCGATCGCAATAATACCAAAAACCACCAAACTAATCCCCAAGATTTCTGAGCGAGATAAACCCACCTCAACCGTCCCATCTGGAGTCAGCGCCAACTCTAACTGCCGTAAGAATAACCCAAATCGAGCCAGCGCAAACCCAAACCCAATCAAAGCAATAGAGGTTCGCAACCAAGCCAAAAACGTCCGTTCATTCGCCTGATGTTCCCGCTGTCTATCCACCTTCGGCTGATTGCTCATTCTACTCCCCCCTCACTCACCCCTCAACCCCCACTCTTCCCTCAAAACTCAGTACGCTGCACTCTCTCTTCTCTCAAAACTCGGAACTCCTTTCTCCCCACTCCCTCAAAACTCGGAACTCGGAACTCGGAACTCGG
>JAAHGE010000936.1 GCA_010672635.1 Desertifilum sp. SIO1I2
TCTTCCCAATGGCAGACTCCCCCGTAAGACAAGTTACCAATCACGCAAACTTTCATGAACCTTGTCCTTTTTCGCTGCTAATTGCTAACTTGTCTTACGGGGGAGTCTGCCATTGGGAAGGACAAACTAGGAACTTGCACCCAATCTTTGCCGAAAATCATCAATAGTGAGCTTCAGCCCCTCTTGTAGAGGTACAGTCGGTTCCCAACCGAGTAAGGTTTTAGCCTTAGTAATATCCGGTTGTCTTTGTTTGGGATCGTCTGAAGGCAACGGTGCAAATTGAATATCTGCATCCGGGTTCACCATATTCTGGATTTTTTGAGCCAGTTCCAGAATCGTGTACTCGTCTGGGTTGCCTAAATTGACCGGCCCTACATAGTCGCCGTTCATCAACCGCATCAGTCCTTCAACCAAATCGGACACATAGCAGAAACTCCGCGTTTGCGATCCGTCCCCATAAACGGTTAGGGGAATTCCTTTGAGCGCTTGTACAACAAAATTGCTAACGACACGGCCGTCATTTTCTAACATTCGACTGCCATAGGTATTAAAAATCCGGGCGACTCGAATATCAACTTTATTTTGACGGTGATAATCAAAGCACAACGTTTCCGCAACGCGCTTTGATTCGTCATAACAGGCTCGAATCCCAATGGGGTTGACATTGCCTCGATACTCTTCGGTTTGGGGATGCACGTCAGGATCGCCATAAACTTCTGAAGTGGAGGCTAAAAGGAGTCTCGCTTTAACCCGTTTTGCGAGTCCCAACATGTTGAGCGTTCCCATAACGCTCGTTTTTACCGTTTTGACCGGGTTGTATTGATAATGAACCGGAGACGCCGGACAAGCCAGATGGTAAATTTGATCCACTTCGAGGCGGATCGGTTCGGTGACATCGTGCCGGATGAATTCAAAATAGGGATTATCTAACCATTGCAGAATGTTGCGCTTGTGACCTGTATAGAAGTTATCCAGGCACAAAACCTCGTGGCCTTGAGCCATTAAGCGATCGATTAGATGGGAACCAACAAAACCAGCCCCGCCAGTAACTAAGATTCTCATTCGTAACTAACTCATTTGTAGTTAGAATCAATCGTGAATTAACAGTGCTTGAACCGTCAAGTCAAGCGCGATTCCTGTCCTGCTCTTACAAACTGATGGCAAGTTTGCGTTCATCAGTAGAAGTTTTTCACCTACCCGAAGGCAGATCGTTCAGATTGATATCAGCGAGTTAAGGTCTGCTAAAGACTTCTCTCACCAACTGTTAAGCTAACCTTGAATGACCGGAGTGTCGAGAAAAAGTCAGTAAGATTTTAGTTATTTTTTGTAAAACTACAGTGAAGCGAAGGGAATTCAAGACTCCCTTCGCTTTGAACCCCTTCAGGTACCGAGGTTTTAGCTATCGAGGCGCAAAACGGCCATAAATGCGGATTGAGGAACTTCCACGGTTCCGATCGATTTCATGCGTTTTTTCCCTTTGGCTTGC
>JAAHGE010000937.1 GCA_010672635.1 Desertifilum sp. SIO1I2
TCAATAAGGGTCTGGATACTCGCTCAGATTTTCGCTTTTTCCTAATTTTTGCCTAAGCTATTGACAAAATCTGGATTTTAATATACGGATTTTCCGAAAAATTCTATCGTTTTAACTCAAGAAATTTGCATTAAGTAATTAAGAATTACTTGCACTAGCTGTAAAATATCTCTACAGACCCCAGCAACTCAACTGAAAGACCATGAAAATTACTAGGCGCGTTTTTCTAGCAACAGGTACAGCAATGGCAGCTGTAGCGGCTGGACAACTGGGCAGAAAGACCCCAGCAGTTGCCCAATCTGGAGTGGTAAACGTTTACTCCGCTCGTCATTACGATACCGACGATCAACTGTATGAAGGATTTACCCAAAAAACAGGGATTCGAGTTAATTTAGTTGAAGCGAACGCCGATCAACTCATTGAGCGGATTACCAGCGAAGGTGCAAATAGCCCTGCGGATGTCCTGATTACCGTAGATGCAGGGCGGTTGTGGAGAGCCAGAGAAGCAGGCGTTTTACAACCCGTTAACTCAGCAACCTTAAACGCGGCAGTTCCTAGCAGTTTGCGCGATCCAGAAGGATATTGGTTTGGCTTAACCAAACGGGCGAGGGTAATCTACTACGATCGCAATAAAGTGAATCCGGCGCAACTATCTACCTACGAAGACTTAGCCGATCCCAAATGGAAAGGAAAGCTATTAATCCGTTCTTCGAGTAATATTTACAACCAATCTCTAACAGGTGCAATTTTAGCAGCACATGGCCCGGAAAAAACCTTGCAATGGGCGCGGGGAATTGCAGCGAATTTAGCGCGTTCTCCGGAAGGTGGCGACACCGATCAAATTAAAGCGGTTGCTGCGGGCGTTGGTGAAATTGCGGTTGCTAATACCTATTATTATGTGCGTCTGATGCGCTCCGATGATGCTGCGGATCGGGAAGTCACTGAAAAAGTTGGCGTCTTTTTCCCCAACCAGCGCGATCGCGGTACCCACGTTAATATTAGCGGTGCAGGCGTGGTCAGAACCGCCCCCAACCGTCAAGGCGCAATCCAGTTTATTGAGTATTTAGCCTCGCCGGAAGCCCAAGAGTTATTTGCAGACGGAAACAACGAGTACCCCGTCTTAGCTGGGATGAATGCTAATAGCATGGTGAAAAGCCTAGGCGAATTCCGCTCAGATAGCCTCAACGCCGCAATTTTTGGTCGCAATAACCCCGAAGCTTTGCGGATCATGGATCAAGCAGGCTGGAGATAACGCAGCGCTATTGCATACACAATAGTTTAGAGCAGTAGAGGGGCTTCTAACCCAACAAGTTTGTTAGAAGTCCCTTTGCTCTTTTACTCTAAAGTCAATTACGACCAAGACTTACTGATACCACAACGCTCAAATACTCTTTTAATTTCTTCAATAGCGTCTCGTTCAGTGTTGATATCATAAGCGTAATACAAATCCACTTCTGGATGCTTGTCAATTTCAATTTGGGG
>JAAHGE010000938.1 GCA_010672635.1 Desertifilum sp. SIO1I2
TGTTGGTCGATCGTTGGGTGCTAGAAACGTTTAGCGATCGCCAAGTCGCGGCTGCGGCCCAAACCTTCCTTCAACGCCAAAAAGCCAGTCTAGGATTGCACTTTCTCCTCGTGCAACCCGATGATTCTGGCATGACTTATACCGGGTTTTGGCTGCTGCAACGGGAATTTTAACTGCGGGTATTACCGCGAACAGGCGCAGCAGCAGATAGCGGTACAGAAAGCTGTATGGGAATTTCAATTACAAATTCTGTACCTTTTCCTGGCGCTGAGTTGCAGTAAAGCTTTCCTCCATGTTTTTGCGTAACAATTTGGGAACTAATCGATAGCCCCAACCCCGTTCCTTTCCCGACAGGTTTAGTGGTAAAGAACGGATCGAATAAGTGCGATCGCGCTTCTGGGGATAATCCCGGTCCGTTATCTAGAATGCGGACTTGCACCCAACCCGGTTGAGGAACTTCAGTCCAAATCTGAATCTGACTCGGATTAGCCTGGATCTCTTCCGGCGTGCGATGTTGATTTTGCTCGTCTAAGGCATCAATGGCATTGCTCAAAATATTCATAAAAACCTGATTGAGTTGCCCCGGATAGCACTCCACCAACGGCAAGCTACCATAATGCTTAACTGCTTTAATTTCAGGGTAATGCGCTTTAGCCTTCAAGCGATGTCCCAAAATCATCAACGTACTGTCCAATCCCTCATGCAAATTAAACGCGACTTGACGATTGCAATCCGCCCGTGAAAACGTTCGCAGACTATGACTAATATTGGCAATCCGCGCCACCCCTTCCTTCATAGAAGTTAGCAAACTGGGGAGATCTTCCCGCACAAATGCTAGATCGATGGTTTCAATGTGCTGCTCGATCTCTGGATCGGGTTGGGGATACTTTTTTTGGTACAAATCAATCAGGCTCAACAAATCCTCAACATAATTGAAGGCGGGCTGTAAGTTCCCCGTCAAAAAGCCCACAGGATTATTAATTTCATGGGCGACACCTGCCACCATTTGTCCCAAAGCCGACATTTTTTCGCTATTAACCAAATGCAACTGAGATTGTTGAAGTTGCTCAAGCGCTGATGATAGTTCAACCGTGCGTTGAATCACCTGTTGCTCTAGACTTTGATTTAAGTCCTGCAATTCTCGATTGAGGGTTTGCAAGCGCAAATGCACGTTAACCCGCGCTAAGACTTCTTCTTGTTGGATGGGCTTGGTAATGTAATCTACTGCCCCCAAAGCAAAGGCTTTAACCTTATCAGCAGTTTCGGTTAGAGCCGTCATAAAAATGACCGGAATGGCTTGAGTGGCTTGAACCGCTTTGAGGCGACGGCAGGTTTCAAACCCGTCAATTCCCGGCATCATTACATCTAACAAAATCAAATGGGGAGTAATTGCTTGCAGTTTTTCTAACGCACTCTCTCCCGATTGGGCTAACAAAACCCGAAACTCGGCAGCTTCTAGGACATCAAATAAGACGCGAGA
>JAAHGE010000939.1 GCA_010672635.1 Desertifilum sp. SIO1I2
TCATAAAGCTGAAGAAGCGTTTCTGGATGATGAAGGCGATCGCTTTGATGGCCCAAACGATGCCAACGTAGATGAGGGCGATCGCAAAATAAATTTCAAAGCTGCGGAAGGTGCGCGATTGTAAGTAGTTACCGACAAAGGTGAGTTCTTCGGCGGAGATTTGCGAGACGACGCTGGTAAATAAAATAGCGATAACAATTTGTCCGACTAAGGCGGGATAAATATTACCCAAGGCAGGAATTAAAACAATATGCCTAAATATCTGTAACTTTTTGAATCCTAATGCTAAACCAGCTTCGATTTGACCTTTATGAATTCCCTATCAGCCTATACTCGTTTTGCTGGTTATCCTTGCAACTCCCCATACAGCCGATATGACCTATGAGTAAACAGCTTAAAAGGACTGGTCAAATTCGGTGTATCCCAGACCCCAAAATGTGCATCAGTTGTTTAAGTTTTCGTTAAATTTTTAGACTTGACAATTCGGGCAAAAATGGGTTGAACGTCCTGCGACTTTCACCCGCGCTATTGGAGTTTCGCAAACGCGACAGGGTTCGCCCGTGCGATTATAAACCCAAGCCACACCGCCATAGTTGCCGTTAATGCCTTGAGCATTGAGGAAGGTGCTAAAGGTGGTTCCGCCGACTTGGATGCTAGCTTGCAAGACTTGAATCACAGCCATTCTGAGGCGTTCTACTTGGTCGGGTTGGAGTTGAGAACATGGAGTTAACGGCGGAATGCGACTGATAAATAAGGCTTCATCTGCATAGATATTCCCGACTCCTGCCACGATCGCTTGATCGAGTAAGGCGCTTTTAATGGGGCGCTGGCGGCCTTTGAGTTGCTCCATGAGGTACTGTCGGGAAAATGCCTCGGAAAAGGGTTCTGGGCCTAATTTTTGCAGTCCTGTGATGATGTTTTCTATGGGGGTGTTGGGAGGAACGCTCCACATCTGTCCGAAGGTGCGTTGATCGACAAATCGCAATTCGCGATCGCCCTCAAAAAATAAGCGGACTCTGGCGTGTTTCTGCAAGGGGGTTTCCCTATCTAACCACAGCAGTTGCCCGGTCATTCTCAGATGTACTCCCAACCAACCGTGGGGTTCGCCTGCACGGTTCTGGAGTTGGGCTAGTAAATACTTCCCGCGTCGCTGCCATTGGCTGATGCGGGTGTGGGTGAGGTTTTCAATAAAGGCGATCGCAGAAATGGGGTAGGCAATTGTACTGGGTCGCAATACATCCCCACCCCAAATCATTTGACCAACAGTAAGTTGGTTTAAACCTAGGCGAACGGTTTCGACTTCAGGTAGTTCCGGCACCGTTTAGCGAGATTCCGTACCTTGGTTGGGAACGCCCTCTACAGGTTGTCTGTTCGCATCCGGTGAGTCTGGTGAAGCAGATTGTTTTTCTCCGCTTTCAGTCCCTGTACCCGTTCTGCGTTGAGCAGGTTCGGCTTTTTGTTTGCCACTAGAAGCAC